>JAUXEW010000063.1 GCA_030620375.1 Desulfobacteraceae bacterium
GGCATCGAGCGCTGAATTATCCGAGAATACCGGGGCATGAAATTGCAGGAGTTATAGAACAAAGCCGAACAAACGCGTTTAAAGAAGGCAGCCGAATTCAAATTGCCCCGGGGCTTCGATGCGGCAAGTGCCCCTATCGTCTTAAGGGGATGGACAACCTGTGCCCAAATCGACAAATTTTAGGGTTTACGTATAACGGTGGCTTTGCCGAATATATTGCAATTCCCATTGAGAACGGCATTGTCGGAAGCCTCAATATCATTCCTGAAAAGGTAAACTATAATGATGCGACTCTAACTGAACCCCTGGCCATGTCAGTAATGGATGGTGCGGTTCATGTCTTTAATGAAGTGCTCACTTTTGAGGAAGCCGGGGTTGCCGATAAAAATTAATATTTCTCTTGACGCAGCCACTTTGTTTGGTCTAAATAATCCCTGTTTTGTTCAGATGCTCGATGTTGAGCATAATAGGGAACTCCGTTAAAATCGGAGACGGGCCCGCCGCTGTAATCGGGGACGAAAGCCGCAAGACGCCACTAGCCGACGTTAGGCCGGGAAGGCGCGGTTATTCGCTTGATCCGTGAGTCAGAAAACCTGCCTGAACAAGCTTAGTAAGTCTTCGTGGACCAGGGCATAAAAAGATCAGAGGATAAAAAAGGGAAATCCCCGGATCGATTCAATTCGGTCCGGGGATTTTTTTCTTCGGGCCCCGAAAAAAAAGGAGGGCTGTTTAAAATGAAGAAATGGATCTTTTTGGGAATAATTTTTATCGTTTTTACTGTAACCGGTTCGGTGTGGGCAAATAGTGTTCAACTATCGGATGCCGTCAAACTTGACGAAGTCATTGTCACCGCCACAAGGACGGAACAGGCAATCGATAAAGTCGGCGGCAGTTCTGTGACCGTGATTACAGCTGAGGATATTGATACTAAAAAGCAGATTGTTGTCGGGGAAGTATTAAAAGGAATTCCCGGAATCGATGTTGTCGGCAGCGGAGGACCGGGAACCAATACCTCCATATTTATGCGGGGCGCTGATTCTAAAAACACGTTGCTGCTCATTGACGGTGTTTCGTTTAACGACGCTTCACATACAACCCGAAGCGCTAATTTTGCCAATCTGACCACGGACTTCATCGAACGGGTTGAAGTGGTCAGGGGGCCCATGAGTGCTCTTTACGGAAGCAATGCCACCGCCGGTGTGATCAATATTATCACCAAAAAAGGCGAAGGACGGCCATCAATCTATGCAGGCGTATCGGGCGGATCATACAACACCTGGCATTATCATGGCGGCGTATCGGGAGCCATAGACAAATTAAATTTTTCAATTTTAGGGTCCTCAATCCAAACTGAGGGGTTTTCAATTGCCAATGACGATAATGACGATATTCCGCATGCCAGCAACACCTCTGAAGATGATGGGTGGAAAGACAATAGCATTTACGGTAAAATCGGCTTTGATATTAATCCTGATTTTGATATCAGCGCCAACTTTCTCGATATTGATGCCCGGGTAGATAACGACGACTGGAACTGGTTCGCGGGATATGCCGGAGATCGGTTTGACAACGATCCAATAACATGGTTGCCTGTACCGGCGCCGAATGGGCCTAAAAAGGGGAAGGGAGAAAACGATCAGGCTTGCGGCAAATTCAACGTCCACAATTACTTTTTAAACCGGCAAGCTGAATCAACTTTGTCGTTTCAAGGCTCACGACATAAGACCGCTGGATTTGACAATGATGGCAACGAGTTTTATGATTTCAAAGGAACCGCTCAGGAGTGGTCCTGGCAAGGGGGATACACTTTCAGAGAAAGCAATGCAATAAACCTCGGTGTCAATTACAGTATTGAAAAAATGGACAGCGATTCGTCCAACATCAATAATACAGATGCGGTTACAAAAAGCATCTGGATTCAAGATCAAGTCTTTCTTGGCGATAATTTCTTTCTGGTCGCCGGACTACGAGTGGATGACCATGAAAATTTTGGAAATAAAACAACCTATCGTCTGGCACCGGCATACCATTTTAACGGAACCACTATAAAAGCCAGTTACGGTACCGGATTTCGCTCACCATCGCTTTTCGAACTGTATTCCGCCTTCGGCAATGAAGGCCTCGGCGCTGAAGAGAGTTACGGTTGGGATATCGGCATAGAGCATGCGATTATGAGCGGCATCATGAATGCCGGGATAACCTATTTTGCCATGACATTTGACGATCGAATAGACTGGGATCCTAATCGAATCATTCCGGGGAATCCTTTCCCAGGCGGTTATAACCAATTTGAAGGAAAAACAAAAACCAATGGCGTTGAAGCGTTCCTGAAATGTCAGCCGAATTCCGACCTGAATATATTAATAAATTATACGTATACAGATACTGAAGACCCTGACGGGAAACGCCTCGTCAGACGACCATACAATAAAATCAGTTTAAATACCAAATATCGCATCCTGCGAAAAGGATTGGTAAACATAGACGTATACTGGGTAGGTGAAAGAGACACCATTACAACTGCTATGGACAAAAACGGGAACGCGGTGGAAAAATTAGATGCCTACACGTTGATAAATCTTTCGCTTCAGTATGATATAAATGACCATCTGAATGTTTATGCCCGTGTTGACAACCTGTTTGATAAATTTTATGAAGAAGCTTGGAGTTATGCCACCCCTGGTGCCTCAGGGTATATCGGGATGAAAATTAAATATTGAGTAATTGGTTGGCATTTTCCGGCTTAACCGCTTCACGTGAGACCCAATTAAGGCCTGAAAGAACTCGCGAATAGCGATCCGTAAAGAAAGAATCTCCGATTGGGTCTCACCCGAAGCTCGGTTTAAATTGTTTTTTCAAAAAGCTAAATGAGGGGTCAGGATCTTAAGGTTGCGGTTAATCTTAAGGGATTTAACAACAATTCAAAGGCCGAAACAATACCGGTGCAAACCACATCCGCAGCCTGGACTGTCTCTGATGAAGCACCTTCCTGTAAAATAACGGCCATACCGAGGGCTGATTCCTTTAGCATCAGGCGGTCGTTTCGGCCATTACCGATACAAACCGTGTTCTCTGCGCCAAGACCTTTTATGTAGTTCAGTTTCCCGATATCCTGATTCTCCACAGGCAAAATGGACACCTTGCAGGAAATTCCGCTCATCCCGGATTTAACTTTTCCGAATGTATCGGCAGTGAGTACATGAACTTCAATGTCCTTTGACAACACTTCGAGACATCCCCTCACCCCGTCGATCAGTTGCCCATCAATGGCCAGGGTCCCATTATAATCTAAAACCAGATGCTTAAGTTGAAGGGTTTTATAACCCGGAATCGTATATTCTATCATCTCATCACCTCAGTCATTGAACAAGCAATGCGCTCGCTGTTGCGGTTCAAATTTTTTAATTGTCTTTGCATCCCTTATATGTTTCAATTATTAAAAGATTTCAACACTTACTTTTTACGAGACCATCAACCTTACCGTTTTAAAGAAACTTAAAAATCCGCTATTTATGTCATTCCGGGGAACAAAAGGAAAATCCATTGAACCATATCCATGGGAAAAGACTGGAACAAATCAGACAGGTCATTTCAGAAAAAGAACTGGATACTTTTTTAGTCTTGATTGAAGAAAACCGTCGTTACCTCAGTGGATTCACCGGAGAGGACACCCACTTCGATGAATCCGCCGGTGCGTTAATTATCACTGACACCGGGCTAATTTTAGCGACGGATTCACGTTTCACCTTACAAGCTGATCGAGAAGCGCCCTTATTTGAAATCTTTCGTTATGAAAAAGGATTGGCAAAAGAACTTCCCGACATTTTAAACAGCTTGAATACCAAACGAATCGGATTCGAAAGCAAACGGATATCCTTTTCTCAATATAGCGATATGGTTGAAGAAACAAACGCCAAGGGGTTGGGTATCGAATTTGTCCCCACTGATGGTATGGTCGAAGATCTGCGGGCGATAAAAGATGAATCTGAAATTGATAAAACAAAAAAGGCTTTAATGATTGCAGAATCGGCGTTTAAGGATATGATGAATTCCTTAAAACCCGGCATGACTGAAAAGGAAGTGGCATGGGCCATGGAAATTAAGATGCGGGCGGCCGGCGCAGACAAACTATCTTTTCCCACCATTTGTGCTTCCGGACTCAATAGCGCCCTACCCCATGCAATTCCTGAAAATCGAAAGATCAAGGCAGATGAGCCGGTACTATTTGACTGGGGAGTCAGGTTAAGCGGCTATTGCTCGGATACGTCCCGCACCATCGTACTGGGAAAGCCGGACGATACGTTTTTAAAGATTTTTCAAACTGTACGAGACGCTCAGGAAAAGGCCATCGAAGCGATAAGGCCGGGAGTAAGCGGTAAAACGGTTGATGAAGTCGCCCGCAGCCACATAGAAAACGCGGGGTACAAGGGTAAATTCGGTCACGGGCTGGGACACGGCACGGGCATTGCCGTTCATGAAGAACCGAGATTAAGCCCGTTGAGTACGTCCGTGCTTAAACCGGGAATGATCGTCACTGTTGAACCCGGAATCTATATCGCGGACTGGGGCGGGGTGAGAATTGAAAACCAGGTGGTGGTTCGAGAAGACGGTGCTGAGGTCTTGAATCAGTTAGATACAACCTTTCAAATTAATTGATAGCTCACGGAGTTTATCTGCTTTTAGGCCGGCGCACACCGACCCTTTTTGGTTCCGGCTTGTCCGGGTTAGGTTAATATTAATTATTGTTATGCTTTCATTAGACATACTAGCCGATCAATTTATAAATTACCTATTGGTTGAAAAAGGCCTGTCCATAAAAACAATTGAATCTTACAGCCAGGACATCGCTCGATATTTTAATTTCTTAAAAGAAAATGGGATCGATAATATTGAGGACACGGATACAGCGGTAATTTTAAGCCATTTGATTAACCTGAGTAAATCAGGCCTTGAGGCCAGGTCAAGGGCCAGACATCTCGTTACGTTAAGAGGATTTTATCGGTTTCTCGTTGAAGAAAAAATCCTGAAACATGATCCCATAAGCCTGGTAGACCTTCCCAAAAGCACACTAAAGCTTCCGGTTGTGCTATCCGTCGCAGAGGTCCAGCAACTTCTCGATGCGCCGGACACGAATACCGCTATCGGTAAAAGAAACGCCGCCATGTTGGAACTGCTTTATGCTGCAGGACTGAGGGTCTCCGAACTCATCAACCTGAAGCTAAACGATGTAAACTTGGAGGTTGCTTTCGTTCGGGTGCTCGGTAAAGGCTCTAAAGAACGGATTGTCCCCATTGGCCGTCATGCACGGGATAAAATTGATGACTACATAAAAACCGGGAGATCACGATTACTTAAAAATATTGCCAGTCACTACATCTTCGTCGCCAGGGCAGGTAATCCCATGACTCGACAAGGTTTCTGGAAGCTTATAAAACAATATGCGACAACAGCCGGTATCAGAAAAAAAATCGCGCCACACACGCTAAGACATTCTTTTGCCAGTCATCTATTGGAAGGTGGCGCCGATTTACGATCCGTTCAGCTGATGCTGGGCCACGTTGATATTTCTACTACGCAGATATACACCCACGTGGCCAGGGCTCACCTGATAAAAATCCACGAGCAGTATCACCCTCGCGGATAATTAAAGCTCCCTGTTCCGCTTCAGCAGGACTGCGGGGAATCTTCCTTGACATCTTAAACCATTTTATTTAAAAAAACATTTCTATTTTTGTTTTTAAAAATTCGGGTAACTTTAAAAAATCGTTTGGGTATAATGCAAATGACCCCATCTCGTTTAACCGGCAACCCGGCAATCGGGTGGTGGCACGGGAATGAAATACCACAAGCCGGAAGCATGGACATTAATGAGGCGATCACGCGGGTAACAGATCCGGTTTTTCTAATAAACAAAGACGGGCAGCTTGCCGTTTCCCGGGAAGGATCGATTGTAATCGGCCGGGACGCGGTACCCGGATCAAAGGGCTATCCGCTTGTTGCCTATGTGCCGGAACTTCATCCCAAAAACCTTGGCGATATTAGTTTTAAAAACAGACACCACATTCGATACCCCTATATTTGCGGTGCCATGGCCAATGGGATCTCCTCTATAGAAATGGTAGAAAAAGCAGGGCGAGCCGGCATGCTTGGTTTTTTCGGCGCTGCCGGTCTCTCAATCGATGAAATAGATGACGCTGGTAATGAATTACAGCAACGTATGGATACCCTGCCTTATGGTTTTAATCTGATCCACAGCCCGAATGATCCCGAACACGAAGCGGCAACAGCTCAACTCTATTTAAACAGGCGAATCAAGTTGGTCAGTGCATCCGCCTATCTGAACATAACACTCCCCCTTGTGTATTATAGAGTGAAGGGAATCCATGAAGATGCAGAGGGGAATATCGTTTGCCCGAATAAGATCATTGCCAAGGTATCTCGGATAGAAATCGCTAAAAAATTTCTTTCACCCCCCCCGGAAAAATTGCTTTCCCAGCTCGTGGACCAAAAACTAATTACCCGGCAAGAAGCCTCTTTAGCAAAAATGATCCCGGTCGCCGAAGATTTAACGGCCGAAGCCGACTCCGGTGGGCATACGGATAATCGTCCGGCCATCTCCTTGCTGCCGACCATGATCGCATTACGAGATGAGGCAGATGCGCAATATCATTATATACGACCACCTTGTATCGGACTTGGCGGTGGAATTTCCACCCCATATTCCGCTGCTGCTGCCTTTGCAATGGGTGCGGCTTATATCGTCACCGGTTCGGTAAATCAATCCTGTATCGAGGCCGGAACATCGGAAATTGTTCGAAAAATGCTTGCAGAAGCCCATCAAGCAGATGTCGCCATGGCGCCTGCAGCGGACATGTTTGAAATCGGAGCAAAGGTACAAGTTTTAAAACGTGGAACCATGTTTCCACTTCGTGCAGCCAAGCTTTACGACCTTTACAATCGATATGAGAAATACGAAAGCATCCCCCCGGCACAGCAACAAATTTTAGAGCGGGATTTTTTTAAACGTAGCTTTCAGAACGAATGGAATCAAGTAGAGGAATATTTTGAAAAAATAGACCCCAAACAAATCATCCGGGCAAAAAAAGATCCGAAACACAAAATGGGATTGGTGTTTCGTTCCTATCTCGGCCAATCTTCCATGTGGGCAATCGCCGGTGATCCTTCAAGAAAAATGGACTACCAGATTTGGTGCGGGCCGGCTATCGGCGCGTTTAACCAATGGGTGAAAGGAACATTTCTGGAAAAGCCCGAAAACAGAGAAACCGTAACCATTGCCATGAATCTTCTTTTGGGAGCTTCAGTTGTCACGCGAATAAACTGGCTTCGGAATCAGGCGGTTTTCCTTCCTGAGAGCACCGGCAAGTTTTCTCCCTTACCCCTGTCGGAAATCCATCATATCCTTAACTCAAGCTTCGCACCCTAAAATTGCGGTAAAGCGCCCTGTAACAACCCGCATCAATATCTAATTTTTTAACAAAATCTCCCAAGACCTTCGTTATGAACACAATTTTTACCCCCCTCATTTCATAATCTGTCAGCGTATCATTATTCGGAGAGATCCATGTTTCAACATATCGCTCCTCGATCACGTCAAATCCATGGTGATTGACCGGCCTTTTCGTAATAACGCCACGAATAAGATAATTAAACGCATTATCATTTTTACCTGGAAAGATAGTTATGATTTGCTCTGAAATAAGGTTTTCTATGCCATGACCGGCGCAAGAACCGGAAGTCGGGTTAAACATAAATCCGTTTCTATCAAACCAGCCTTTCAAATCTTTAATTATCTGCTTTGTAAACGGTATGGAAATATTCAATCCTCCCACCAAATGACCGCTTAGAAAGAGAATAAAAGCATCATCCGTGGTGTATTGTCTGGGATACCCGGATTGCATGCCGCCCAACGGGTCCGGCGTCAAAAATTCCCGAGACCACCGCTTCAATTTTGCAAGCTTAATATGAAATTTATCTGAGAGCTCCCGATTGGTGTAATATTTAATCATTTTTTACGGCCAAGTTATACAAATCACTTCTTTACACAATCCTGCTGGTTAAGTTTATTATCTCAACTAACCCGGATCACCCAAAAGCTAAAAGTCCATGTATAGAACAGGTATTATCAATATCTTGTGGTCTGTAAAGCACGAATTTGATTGAAAACGGTATAAACGATCCGCTTAAACTATTGTTATATTAATATAGCAACTATAATTATTTCGTGTCAATGCTTGAAAATTCTTTGATTTTAAATTATAAGGTTTTTTATGCATGGTCTTTACCAAAAGATTTTTTTTAAGGAGTAAGAATTGAGTCCCAAAAAAGATAAAACCATAAATCAGATGCCGATTGCCGTTATCGGAATGGAGTGCTTTTTCCCAAAATCTTCAAGCTTAAAAGAATACTGGCGACTCATATTTCGTGGCGAAGATGGCATAACAGAAGTCCCTCCAACCCACTGGTCACCTGAAGATTACTTTGATGAAGACCCTAAAGCACCGGATCATGTCTACTGTAAACGGGGCGGTTTTTTGGAACCAATCCCCTTCGATCCCACGGAATTCGGAATTCCACCCGCAATGCTTGAGGCCACCGATTCTTCTCAACTCCTGGGCTTAGCGGCTGCAAAAGCAGCGCTTGGAGATGCCGGGTACGGCACGGAACGGAACTTTAACCGGGGAAACGTCAGTGTCATACTCGGAGTGACAGGGACTCAGGAATTGGTCATACCCTTAAGTTCCAGGCTGGGGCACCCTATCTGGCGAAAAGCACTTAAAGAATCCGGTATTGACCGTCAAAAAGAAGATGACGTCATACGTCGTATTTCAAACGCTTACGTTACATGGCAGCAGAGTTCTTTCCCCGGTCTTTTAGGCAACGTTGTCGCGGGCAGAATTAGCAATCGCCTGGACCTGGGTGGGACCAACTGCGTGGTGGATGCGGCGTGTGCCAGTTCTTTAGGTGCGATTCACCTGGCTATTATGGAGCTGTTAACCGGCCGAAGCAATATGGTGGTCACCGGCGGAATAGACACTTTAAACGATATCTTTATGCATATGTGTTTTTCCAAGACATCGGTGCTTTCACCCACCGGAGACGCCCGGCCTTTTTCAAAAGATGCTGATGGTGTGGTTCTTGGTGAAGGAATCGGCATCATCATTTTAAAACGGTTGGAAGATGCGGTAAAGGACAAGGACAGGGTGTATGCCGTTATTAAATCAATCGGCTCATCCAGTGACGCCAAATCCCAAAGTATTTATGCTCCCCGGCAGGAGGGGCAAATTAATGCGCTCCGAACCGCCTATACGTTAGCCGATATTGATCCTTCCACGATCGAACTGATCGAAGCGCACGGTACCGGAACGCGGGTGGGAGATGAAGTTGAATTTAAAGCCCTGAACCGCTTTTTTTCCGACGCTGCCCCGGCCCAAGATAAGCCGATCCAGACGTGCGCACTAGGTTCCGTCAAATCAATGATCGGCCATACCAAAGCAGCTGCAGGAGCCGCAGGGCTGATTAAAGCGGTATTGTCACTTTATAACAAAGTATTACCGCCTACTTTAAAAGCCCAGGAACCCGATCCGAATCTTAATATTCAAACCAGCCCTTTTTATCTGAATACCCAAACCCGGCCCTGGTTTTCCAGACCGGTTCATCCCCGTCGGGCCGGCGTCAGCTCTTTCGGGTTTGGTGGAAGCAATTTTCATGCAGTACTTGAGGAGTATGCCAAAGAAAAATCGAAAATATCATGGGACGGTTCTGCTGAAATAATCGCGCTTTCATCCCAAACGCCAGAAGACCTGAAGCATGCATTATTGGACTTAAAATCAACCATAGATACGGCAAGATCGTTTAATGAAATGTCTGAAACGGCCGCGATATCAAGATCCCGATTTTCGCCAAACGATCCTTACCGGCTGCTTCTGGTCATTGAGCGTTCCGCCTGGAATGTGGCAAATTCCTCACCGTTATCCGCCCGCATTGACCAAGCGATGGAGTCCCTTGAAGCAAATACTGATGATCAATCATGGAACATCGAAAACATCTACTATGGCAGTCCGAAAAAACCGGGTAAAATCGCTTTTATGTTTCCGGGCCAGGGAAGCCAGTATGTGGAAATGGGAAAGGAATTGATCAGCACTTTTCCTCAAGCATTTAATGTTTTGGAAAAAGCCAATTTGATATTTAAAAACAGTCAACGCCTCACCGACTTTATTTATCCTTTGCCGGCTCCGGAACGAAAAGCAAAAAAACATCAGGAAGCCGAACTAACGAGTACCGATATTGCCCAGCCGGCAATCGGCAGCATCAGCCTTGCCATGTTGAAAATTCTTCAATTCTTTGAACTTTCGCCTGATGCGACTTGCGGGCACAGTTTTGGAGAGCTGGTAGCACTGAATGCGGCCGAATGGATTGATGATGAGACCTTGCTGAACCTTGCCGTTAACCGCGGGAAATTAATGGCGGCCGCAGGTAAAGAAAAAGAACGCGGCACCATGCTGGCGGTCAAGGCCCCTCTTGGAGAGCTCGATGAATTGATTACAAACACGGACACCGGTGTTATTCTTGCGAATCGAAACAGTCCTAACCAGGGAGTATTATCCGGGGCTATCGAAGCTATTGCCAAGGCCGACAAACTCTGCAAGGAAAAAGGGTATAAGACTATAAAACTTACGGTGGCGGCGGCCTTTCACAGCCATTTGGTGAAGGATGCCCAAAAACCATTTATGGAGATCGTCAAAGCATCCACGGTCAAGCCAACGAATATCCCGGTCTTTTCCAATACCACCGGCCAACCTTACCCGACCATAACGGACGAGGCTAAAAAAATATTGGGTGAACAGATATTGTGCCCTGTAGATTTCATCAATAATATTAAAGGTCTTTACGATTCCGGTATCAGAACATTTGTGGAGGTAGGGCCGAAAACCATCCTCACAGGTTTAACCAAAGCTATCCTTAAAAACCAAGATTTTAATGTGATATCCATGGACCCATCACTCGGCCGGCAATCCGGGATAACGGACCTGGCCAAAGCACTCTGTAACCTCGCGTCTTTAGGGTATCCGGTTCAGTTGGACAAATGGGAACAAGGGGGAGCACCGCCGACGAATAAGAAAAAGCCGCTAATGGAAATCATGATTTCCGGAACCAATTATCGATCTGGGGAAAAAGCCGCCGTTACGTCAGGCTATAAAAAAATGTCTAGCCCTTTCTCCGTGCAGGCAATTGATGATACTGAAAATCGCTCACCGACCTCGCCTTTGAAAGGTCCGTCATTGAATTCAACCGGTTGTATTAATAAGCACCCTGAAAAAAACGTTGGACGAAAAACCAGCTTTCCGGAAAAAATAAAAAATGACGCTGTCGAAAAAGATCAAACCGGTTATCAAAATGACAGGACATCACCCATAGCGCCTCCAAGTCGCGACGGTGTGAATAAAATGAACCGGCATTCATCGCAATCCCTGGATTTTGTGGCCCATGCGCTAAATGTAGCTCAAGAGGGCTTAAAATCAATGCAGTCGCTCCAGAAACAGACGGCAGAGACCCACCAGAAATTTCTTGAATCTCAGGTTGAGACCAATCGAACCCTCCAGAATATGATCGAAAGTACACAACGGCTGGTGGAGTCTTACATGGGGCTGAATACCGGCGGTACCATACCGGCCATGGACATCCCGTTTGTGGAAAATAAAACATCCGCCATCGCCCCTCCCGAAATGGCACCCCTGGCCGTTTCGCCGTTAAACCAGGAAACTCAGGACACCCAGCACCATGTTCAAGCCGGTGATGAAATTGAAACCATCCTGCTGGATACGGTCAGCGAACTGACCGGCTATCCTGTGGAAATGCTGGGACTGGACATGGATATTGAGGCTGACCTGGGTATCGACTCCATTAAACGGGTGGAA
>JAUXEW010000027.1 GCA_030620375.1 Desulfobacteraceae bacterium
AGATAAGTCAGTTTTGTACCTTCGAGTTCGGCGGCTGTAATTTCTTCTTCCCATGCCGGCATTTCAGCCCGGGTGCGTCGATAAATAATGCCGACCTCTTTTGCTCCTAATCGGACTGCTGATCGTGCCACGTCAATGGCCACATTCCCACCGCCGATAATGGCAACTTTCTCTCCTACGGGAGCTTTTCCGCTTAGGTTTACCTCTCTTAAAAATTCAACGCCCTGTCTGACACCTTCGGCTTTCTCCCCCGGGATGCCGAGCTCGATTCCCTTGTGTGCGCCCAGCGCAAGATAGACCGCCTTGTAACCATCATCAAATAGATCGTCAATGGTTAGATCGGGGCCTAAGGGCGTGTTGGTTTTTATCTCCACACCGAGATTGGTTATGATTTCAATTTCCTGATCCAAAATTTTTCTAGGCAGCCTATGATCCGGTATGCCCACCCGCAACATGCCTCCCGCTTCAGGGAGTGCTTCAAAGATGGTTGAGGTGAAGCCTTTTTTTGCCAAATAAAACGCCGCGGAAAGCCCGGCGGGCCCGGAACCGATAATCGCCACTTTCTCGTCCCTTTGAGGCTGACAATCGATGGTTATATCCCTGGGATCGAACTGATCCGCAGCCAGCCGTTTCAGGTCTCGAATGGCCACCGGCTCATCCACTTCGCACCGGCGGCAGGCATCTTCACACCCGTGGGGGCAGATGCGTCCCAGAATACCGGGAAGCGGTAAATCTTCCATGATGATTTGCAGCGCTTCCTTGTATTTTCCTTGGCCTACCATTTGAACATAGCCCTGCACATTGATCCCGGCCGGACATGCCAGACGGCACGGGGCTTTGTCGGCTTTTTGTATGGCAAATGCACCGGGTATAGCCTGGGCATATTTTTTATAGATAGCCTTTCTTTCATTTAGGCATTGATCATATTCATTGGGTAACGTTACCGGGCAAACATCGGTACAGTCCCCACAGGACGTGCATTTGGCAAGATCAATATATCGAGGTGTTTGGTTAATCCTGACTTTGAAATTTCCCGGTGTGCCCTCTATACTGTCCACTTGGGCGCATGTGATCAGATTGATGTTCAAGTGCCGGCCGAACTCGACCAGTTTCGGAGAAATAATTCACATAGCACAGTCATTGGTGGGGAAGGTTTTATCCAGTTCACTCATAACGCCGCCGATGGCGGAAGATTTTTCAACAACGTGAACAAAATATCCGGAATCAGCCAAGTCCAGGGAGGCTTGTATCCCTGCGATTCCACCCCCTACGAGTAATACAGATCCAAGAACCTTCTCTGCCATTGAACACTCCTTTTTTGGGTGTGTTTTAAAGGGTAAGTGAGCCTAAATATCTCAATTAAATCAAAGACGCAATCATATCTGCAACAAATTATTTTTGTCAACCAGATTTTTTAAAGGGTAAGGATTACAAAAACGGCGATATGAGTATAAACTAATTTTTCAGTAGCTTATTATCCCATATGCGATGACGGCACACTAAGATCGTAATGCATTTTTGGCAGATCAGATCCGCTTTTTTACCGTTTGCCAAAAACTTCACCAAAATCACATATAAGGAACCAGGCTTCTTTTCAAACCACGCTTGCCATAATGGACCTTTTCGGAGCCGTTTTTATTGCCGTTCATGTTGTTTTATTAATTTATCTTCACTTGACATAACCATTTGACCATGACATTTCAGTTATGTTTTAATTGCAAATTACAAAATAATTATGGTTGAAATTGGCCCCATATTACGCTATAAATCCCATTTCTATTTGGTAAGATTTCCGGTCGCCAGAATATTTTTATTTTATAAATCGACCGCCCATTTAGTTGCAAATATTAAGTTTAAACCAACAACTAAGGGCAACAAAGGTTCTTTTTATGTTTTTTACAATTACATTATATCTGTCGTTGGCTATCTTTATTATCGGAACGGTTTATCGGATCTGGACATGGTTTAAAATCAGCGTCGGGCCCGATGCAACAAATTTTTCAGTTCGGGAAAGACTGTCAGCCGCATTAAAAGGCCTGATCAAAACTTTATTCAGCCGGCGTTTCTTCTTGCTGCTCAAAGTGTTGATCCTCGATGTTATCCTTCAGGTTCAGATTCTAAAGAACAATTTCGTTCGTTGGCTCATGCACATTTGTATTTTCGGCGGCTTCATGCTGTTGCTACTGATGCACGCTTTAGACGGGCCGGTGACCCAGACGCTATTTTCTGACTATGCCTCCACACTTAATCCTTTTTTCTTTTTGAGAAATCTTTTCGGCGCCATGGTTGTCTTAGGTCTGTCCATTGCCGTCTATCGACGGATAACCTTGAAAGGCCTTCGCTTAACTACAAACACCGTTGATATATATGCCATAGTTATTTTGACGGTTATCATGATTTCCGGTTTTTTATTGGAAAGCATGCAAATTATTTCTGCTCCCATTTTTGACGAAATGGTCATGGATTACGCTGACCTGGAAGACCCGGAAGAGATTAAACCGCTCAAGATTTATTGGGCCGAAGAATATGGCGTATGCTTTCCCGATGTTTCAGACTCCCCGCCTCCAGAACTGTTTGAAGAAGGCGAGCAGTTGCATGATGAAAGTTGTGTGGACTGCCACTCTCGACCAGACTGGGCATTTATTTCTTATCCGTTGTCCAGGGGTATAAAACCGCTGGCTTGGATTATTAACAAAGCCAGAGCTGATGTTTGGTTGTGGTACGTTCACTTTCTGGCTTGTTTCATCGGGTTGGCATACCTGCCGTTCAGCAAATTTTTCCACATTATTTCCAGTCCGATCAGTCTTATGGTAAACAGCGTTACGGACGTTACGGATAAGATTGTTACTGATCCGGCCAACATGGCTACCCGGCGAGCCATGGAATTGGATGCGTGCACGCACTGTGGTACATGTACGCTTCACTGTTCCGTGGCCCCTGTATTTCGTAATATGCTTAATTCCAATATTTTTCCCTCTGAAAAAATCATTTCGATTAAGGCATTGGTTGCCGGCAAAGAGGTTGCTCCTGAAGTGCTTCAATCATTTCAGGAAGGAAGTTTTATCTGCACTAGTTGTTATCGTTGTACTACCCTCTGTCCGGTGGGGATTAATCTGCAGGACATATGGTTTTCCTCCAGAGAAGACTTGGTTGCGAGAGGTCTTCCTGAGCCTCATGTTTGGGCAAAAGAGGCTGGACGGACTAAGTGGGCAGCTATAATAAAAGATTATGATACCCCTCTAATCCCGGACAGCAAGCACTTAAATCTATCGAGTCAGGCCGACACTTTTTCTGCCTGTTTTGAGTGCCAAACATGCACCAATGTGTGTCCTGTGGTAGCCAACTACGAGAACCCTGCAGAGGTTCTCGATATGACACCTCACCAGATTATGCATTCTTTGGGGCTGGGGCTTACAGGAATAGCGTTAGGATCGAGGATGATTTGGGATTGCGTTACCTGCTATTTGTGCCAGGAGCATTGCCCCCAGAAAGTCCGGGTTACCGATATTTTATACGAGTTGAAAAACCTGGCCTATGGGCGGTTGAGATCGGCCGAGCTGCAGGATAAAACAGAAAAAAACGCCGATGAAACACAGGTCGGTGTGACTTAAGGAAATCATGCCATGAAATTTGCTTTATTTTTGGGCTGTAAAATTCCTTTTTACCTTGCTCATTATGAATCATCGTCACGGGCAGTTCTTAAAACGCTAGGCGTTGAACTGGTCGATATTGAGTTTAATTGCTGCGGTTACCCGATCCGGAATCTTGATTTTGAGTCGTTTCTTCTTTCTGCTGCCAGAAATCTCGCATTGGCTGAACGGCAAAATATAAACATCCTTACGCCTTGTAAGTGTTGTTTTGGCAGCCTTAAACATGCCGATTACTTATTAAGAGAAAATGATTCATTGAAAGACCGGATAAATTCAGTGCTTCAGGAAGAGGGACTCCGATGGGAGGGCCGCGTTGAAGCAAAGCATCTGCTGTCTGTTTTGTTTCACGAGGTAGGGCTCAAGACCATCAAGGCACATATCAAACATCCGTATGACGGCCTTAAGATTGCGGCTCACTATGGTTGTCATGCGCTGCGGCCCGGCAAGATAGTCCAGTTTGATAATCCTTTGGAACCGTCCATATTTGAGAGATTGGTAGCGGTCACCGGAGCAGAGAGTGTCGATTGGTCGATGCGGTTGGATTGCTGTGGCAATCCGTTGTGGGGTAAGAACAACCCTCTTTCTCTCGATTTAATGCGTAAGAAACTGTCAAATGCGAGTCAGGCCGGTGCGGATTTTCTGTGTGCGGCATGTACTTATTGTCAAATTCAGTTCGATACGGTTCAGGAAGCGGAATTGATTCAAGAAGGGAAGAGAGAAGAGATGCCGTCTATACTTTATCCGCAGCTTTTAGGCCTGGCTTTCGGGCTTGATGGCAAAGCCCTTGGGATAGAATGCAACAAGGTAGATATCAGCAGCGTGCAGGAATATTTGTCATAAAAGCTATGTTAGTGTCCATCAGAAATGGAAAATTTCCAGATACAATATACACCTACAGGAGATAAAAATGTCTGAAAAAAAAATAGGGGCGGTCCTGGTGGTCGGAGGCGGTATCACCGGTATGCAATCCGCTCTGGATTTGGCCAATTCCGGATATTATGTTTACTTGCTTGAAGAGACGCCATCCATTGGCGGGGTTATGTCGCAATTGGACAAGACATTCCCCACCAATGACTGTGCCATGTGAATTATTTCACCTGTACTGGTCGAGGTCGGCCGGCACATGAACATCGAACTGATTACTTACTCTGATCTTGAATCTGTTGAGGGCTCTATAGGAAAGTTTAAAGTAAAGATCAGAAAGAGGGCGCGCAGTGTTGATATGGATCTTTGTACCGGGTGCGGTGCTTGTATTGAAAATTGTCCGGTAGTCCAACGGGTTGCAGTTGGATAAAGCAGATTTACTTCCTTTTTTCCATAAATAGGAGTTACTTATATGAGCGAGGCAACTGTACTGGAAAATGTTCAAACCGATGAAATCGATTACAGGGAACTGGATCGTATCATCGAGGAGGAATTTAACAACGACAAGGAAAACCTGATCATGATGCTTCAGGCTATTCAGAAACGCTATAATTATCTTCCGAGACCCGCACTGGAGTATTTATCATTAAAAATCGAGATTCCGACAGGCCGGATTTATGGTGTGGCTACCTTTTACAGCACGTTTAGCCTTAAGCCAAGAGGCAGAAACATTATTTCAATCTGCCTGGGAACTGCCTGCCACGTCAGGGGTGGTGAACGTGTCCATGAAAGACTTGAGGAATTGCTTTCAATTGGCGACGGCGAGACAACCGAAGACAAACGGTTTACCCTTGAATCCGTACGATGCATCGGCTGCTGTAGCTTAGGGCCGGTTGTCAAAATAAACGAAGGTATACACGGCAGGATCTCTTCGGATCAGGTTGAAAAAATTCTGGACCATTACGAATAAACTGCCGCCCGTATAGCGGGCGGCCTTCTTTTCCCGCTTTCCGGGAAAAGAAGGGGCACGCCAGTGCCCCAAAGTTTCAGTTTTATCCCGGTGCGAAGCACGGGGTGTTTTTAAAACAATAAACAAAAGATAAGGCAGTGATCATGAAAATCCAGTCGGTTAAAGACTTAGAAAAAGTCAGTCAGGCCTATATCAGCAATCTCTATATGCCGGATAAAATCAAGGTGAACATCGGAATGGCGTCGTGTGGAATTGCTGCGGGCGCCAAGGCCGCTTATGACAAAATTCTAAAGGAATATCCCGATAAAAACGGGATCCACCTCTGTCAAACCGGATGTATCGGTTTTTGCGAAGAAGAGCCGTTAGTTGAAATTCTCGAAGCCGGGAAACCACGGGTCATGTATAAACACATAACCGAGGACAAGATCATCGACGCTGTCCAGGGGTACATCGCCGGTGAATTTAATAAAAAATGGATTTTAGGGCAAATGAAGGACCCCCGAAGCCTTCTGGAAGATGATGTCGATAATCCGCTTGCCGGGGTTGAACCGATTGAAGGGGTTCCTGTTTTGGAAGATATTCCCTTTTATAACAGCCAGGTGAAAATTGCCATGCGCAACTGTGGATATATCGACCCGGACACGATTGAGGAATATTTCGCCAGAAAAGGGTATGTTGCCTTTATCCAGGCGTTAAAGGAGATAAAACCGGCTGAAGTCATCGATATCATAAAAGAATCAGGGCTTCGGGGCCGAGGCGGCGGTGGATTTCCAACCGGTACCAAATGGGCCACCTGCGCAAAACACCACGGAGATCATTACATCATCTGTAATGCCGACGAAGGTGACCCCGGTGCGTACATGGATCGAAGTATTCTGGAAGGTGACCCCCACAGCGTGTTGGAAGGGATGTTGATTGCGGCAATAGCCATCGGATCCCGGCAGGGCTTCATATATGCCCGAAATGAATACCCGCTGGCAGTTAAACGACTGGTTACGGCGATCAAACAGGCCGAAAGCTACGGCCTTTTGGGCGAGAACATTGCCGGTACCGATTTCTCTTTTAATATCAAAATTTCTACCGGTGCCGGTGCCTTTGTTTGCGGGGAATCCACCGCGCTTATGGCTTCTCTGGAAGGAAAGGTGGGACGACCCAGGGCAAAATATGTCCACACCGTAGAAAAAGGATTCCGTGAAAACCCATCCAATCTAAATAACGTTGAAACCTATGCCAATGTTCCGGCCATTGTATTAAAAGGCGCCGAATGGTATGGCCGTATGGGAACTGAGCACAGCAAAGGCACCAAGGTATTCAGTTTGGTCGGAAAGATAAAGAACACAGGGCTGGTCGAAGTCCCAATGGGGGTTTCACTTAGGGACATCGTATTCACAGTCGGCGGCGGTATACCTAAAAAGAAAGCGTTCAAGGCGGTCCAAACCGGAGGGCCTTCGGGAGGATGCATTCCGGAGCAGTTTCTCGATTTGCCCGTCGATTTTCAAAGACTTTCCGAAGTCGGATCCATCATGGGTTCCGGCGGCATGATTGTTATGGATCAAGACACATGCATGGTCGACATAGCCCGTTATTTCCTGGATTTCCTTCAAGAAGAATCTTGCGGTCAATGCAATCCGTGCCGCGAAGGGATCAAAAGGATGCTGGAAATTCTGACCCATATCTGCGATGGGCACGGTAAGGAGGGTGACATCGAACTCCTTCAAGAATTAGGTAATATGGTAGCAAAAGCGTCTCTTTGCGGATTAGGAACGTCGGCCCCCAATCCTGTCCTGACGACCATCAAATATTTTCGTGACGAATACGAATCCCATATTAATGACAAGAAATGTCCTGCCGGCGTCTGCAAACCGCTCTTCCATTACGAGATCGACGAAGAAGCCTGCACCGGATGTACTTTGTGCGCGAAAAAGTGTCCGCAAGATGCCATAACCGGTGAGAAGAAAAAGCCTCACAAATTGGAACAGGACAAGTGTATTAAGTGCGGCATTTGTTATGATAGTTGCAAGTTTGATGCGATTGTTGTGAGATAGGTTACAAAAATGGATACTAATATGATTACTTTCAAAATGAACGGGCAGGAAGTTCAGGGAAAAGAAGGAGAGTATATCCTTCAGGTGGCGGAAAATTACCGGGTGGAAATTCCGACCCTGTGCTATCATAAGGCTTTAGAACCGGCAGGTATGTGCCGCCTTTGTATTGTAGAAGTTTTCGATGGCAAGAGAACCCGTTATGTAACCTCATGCAACTACCCCATATGGGAGGGCATGGAGGTAAGTACAGATACCGAGGCGGTTAACGAAATTCGTAAGCTTTTAGTGGAACTGCTGCTTGGACGCTGCCCGGATGTGCCCATCATTAAAAAAATGGCAGCAGAATACGGCATCAAAGAACCGCGCTTTGAAAAGGAAGAAGAAGGTTGTATTCTCTGCGGACTTTGTACCCGCGTATGCGAAAGGATGGGAAACAGCGCTATCACTCTGACCGGTCGTGGCACAGACATGAAAGTGGATACTCCCTTCCATGTGCAGACTGACGCCTGTATGGCCTGTGGCGCCTGTGCCACAGTTTGTCCCACAGGGTATATTACTTTTGAGAAGATTAAAGATGAAATTACAAAGCATAATTTCGAGCTGATTCCTTCCGAATACGATATGGGGCTCAAAGGGAGGAAACCGATTTATGTTCCGTATCCTCAGGCCATACCGAATACACCTGCCATAGACAGAGATGTGTGCGTGCATTTCAAGACAGGCGAGTGTAAAATATGCGCTGATATATGTCCTGCAAAAGCGATTGATCATACCCAGGAGGATGAAATAATCGAACTGGAAGTGGGGTCGATCATTCTTGCTACGGGGTATAAACCGTTTGACCCTTCCGTATCTGATATTTATGGCTATACCAAATCCCCGAATGTGATGACGTCAATGGAGTTCGAGCGGATGCTCAGCGCGTCCGGCCCTTACCAGGGGCACGTATTACGGCCTTCAGATAAAAAGACACCCCAAAAAATTGCATGGCTCCAATGCGTCGGTTCCAGAGACATGCATTCGGAATCCAAAAGATATTGTTCTTCAGTTTGCTGTACTTATGCCATCAAGGAAGCCGTTCTGGCCAAGGAGCACGTTCCGGGCCTTGATGCAGCTATTTTCTATATTGATATCCGGACTCAAGGAAAAGGATTTGAGCGGTATTACAATAATGCCAGAGACGTAGCGGGCGTCCGTTTTATCAAGTCAAGGATTTCGTCCCTTTCCACTGTGGACCATACCGGCTGTCTTCGTCTCGGGTACACGGATGAAACCGGAAGACGTTATGAAGAAGAATTCGACATTGTAGTCTTGTCTGTGGGTATGTGGATTTCTCCCGGGTCGGTTGACCTGGCCCATCATCTGGGCATAGAATTGGACGCTGACAATTATCCTGTCTTCAGCAGTTTTAATCCGGTCGAAACCTCAAAACCGGGCATTTTTATCGGCGGTGCTTTTCAATCTCCTCAAGACATTCCCTCTTCGGTCGTGAGTGCCAGTGCTGCTACCGGTGCAGTAGGCGGAAGTTTGGCTGAGGCCCGATGGTCGCTGACAAGGACAAAGGAAATTCCGGAAGAGCTTGACCTGCGTGGCGAACCACCCCGTATAGGCGTATTTGTCTGTCGTTGTGGTACCAATATCGCAAGCGTGGTGGATGTCCCTTCGGTGGTGGAATATGCTCGCACGCTCCCGTTTGTCAATTACGTAACAGATTCTCTTTTTACCTGCTCTCAGGATACTCAGGACGTGATAGTTAAAGCTATTCAGGAGCATAATTTGAACCGGCTGGTGGTTGCTGCATGCACACCTCGGACACATGAAGCTATTTTTCAGGAAACAATCATATCCACAGGCCTCAATAAATATCTTTTTGAGATGGCCAATATTCGAAACCACTGTTCCTGGGTCCATTCACAGGCTCCTGAAATTGCCACGCAAAAGGCCAAAGATCTGGTTCGCATGTCCGTGTTTAAGTCTGCCCAGATACAGCCCTTGTCGGAAAGTGAATTGGACATTAATCATGATGCCCTTGTCGTAGGCGGCGGCTTAGCCGGTTTGACCGCAGCGAAAAATTTGGCTGAACAGGGTTTTTCAACCCATCTGATAGAAAAGAGTGACGTTTTAGGTGGGCAGGCCAGAAGCATTCTACAAACTTGGAAAGGTGAAAATGTTCAGGAAAATATGGATCGGCTGATTCAAGATGTTCGATCCGACGATAGGATAAACATTCACCTGAAAACCGAAATAAAGCAGGTGGAAGGTTCTGTGGGTAATTTCCGCACCACCATTTCTATGGAAGATCGGGAGGACGTTCTTGAACACGGAGTTGCCATTATTGCTACCGGCTCTTCAGAGTTAAAGCCGGAAGGTTACCTTTACAATCAGAATCCGCGGGTGATGACCGGCCTGGAGCTGGATCAAAAATTGAGTAAAAATGAAGCTTCAATCGAGAAGGCCGGGTCAGCAGTCTTTATTCAGTGCGTGGGTTCACGCATTCCGGAACGGCCTTATTGTTCCAAGGTCTGCTGCACCCATTCCATTTCGTGTGCTCTCAAGCTCCTTGCGGCAAACCCCGAGATGGATGTCTTTATTGTTTACCGGGATATGCGAGCTTACGGTTTGCGTGAAAACCTGTATCGCGAAGCCCGGGAGAAAGGCGTTCATTTTATCCGATATAATCCGGAAAAGGAATTGACCGTTGATGAGCATAACGGTCAAATTAAGGTGTTGTTTACAGATAGTGTTATTAACCGGAAGATAGAACTCCATCCTGATTTTCTGGTTCTGGCCAGTGCGATTATACCACCAGAGGACACAGGGATTGCCCGGATGTTTAAAGTGCCTTTAAACGATGACGGTTTTTATGTCGAGGCGCACGTTAAACTCCGTCCTGTTGATTTCGCTACAGCCGGCGTTTTTGTATGTGGGCTTGCTCACGGACCTAAATCGATTGATGAATCGATTGCCCAGGCCCAGGCTGCCGCTGCTCGCGCAGTAACCCTCCTGAGCTTATCAACTTTCAAGATTGGTGGTGTGACGGGTGAGATAAACTCCGCCTATTGTACCGGATGCGGTGTATGTGTTTCGGTTTGTCCCTACCAGGCCATTAATCTGAACGAAGAGAGTAAGGCCGAAATTAATGAGGCTGTGTGCAAAGGGTGCGGGCTTTGCGCTGCCTCATGCCGTTCAGGGGCGGCCTCACTGAAAGGCTTTGGCAATGCGGCCATATTCGCCCAGATCAGCGCATTTTAGTCAAGCGGGAGCCTGACCTTCAACCTTTTTTAAAGGAGGGAATGCCATGCAGGATCGGCCCCTAGACAGGATCAACATTGCCCTTGTGGGAGGTGAGGGGTTTTGCAAAGAGGTCCTTGAGAAAATCGTAGAGGAATACAAACGTGATATGAACGCTCAGATTGTGGCTGTTGCACACCCGGATCCACAATCTCCCGGTCGCATTTTAGCAGAAAAATTAGGCCTTAAGACCTTCGATGATTATCATGAACTGTACGACTCCCTTCATGCCATTGATCTTATTACTATTCTTACTCCGAACCAGTCAATTCTAGATGATGTTTTAGCCACGAAACCATCTCGTATCAGATTGTTGTCCTATCAGACATTCAGTCTTTTCTGGGGCGCCATGATGGATCGGGCAAAGGAAATCGAAACGGTTTTAAACGGAATAGAAGATAATATTTTAGTCATTGCACCGGATATGACCATTATGGACGTAAATGAGCCGTTTTTAAAACAGATGAATTATTCCCGAGAAGAGGTCATCGGCAAGAAATGTCACGAGGTGTTCCAGAAAATCAACCGCATTTGTTCAAATAATATCTACTGCCCTTTAAAGGAAGCCATTAAAACTCAGTCCGCTAGCCAACGGATCCTAACTCGCCTGGATCATGAGGGTAAAACTCGATATATAGAAGTGACCATCTTTCCTATATGGGAAAAACCTGGTAAGATATTAAAATTTATTGAAATCAGTCGTGATGTCACCCAGCGTAAAAAAGAAGAAGAAGAAATAACCACGCGTCTGGAGAAGATGGTTGAGGAAAGAACCCGAGAACTGAAGGAAACCTACGCCAAGCTCCTTCATCAAGATAAGATGGTGTCTTTAGGAAAACTGTCTGCCTCAGTAGTTCATGAAATCAACAACCCCAATGCCGGCATATTGAATCTGATCCTCCTGATGAAACGAATCATCTCAGACGATGGTTTCAATCAGAAAAATATTTCTAAAATTTCCCAGTATCTTAATTTGATGGAAACGGAAACCCGGCGCATTAGCCGGATTGTTTCAAATCTTTTGACGTTTTCGCGTCAATCCAAGGTCGATCTGGAATACTTGAATGCAAATCAATTGATAGAAAAGACGCTTTTATTAAATTTGAATTTACTGAAAATCAATAATGTCCGGGTAGAAAAGAAACTCGCGACGGATTTGCCCGAAATCTATGGCTCTGAAGATCAACTGTTGCAAGTCTTTATGAATATTATCTCCAATGCAGTTGAGGCTGTTGCGCCAAAGGGAAGCGGAAGGTTGACTATCGAAACACGGAAGAAACCGGAAAACGACAGCATTGTCGTCTTGTTCAGCGACACAGGGATCGGTATAACTGACGCAAATATACCCAACCTTTTTGAACCGTTTTTCACAACCAAGAAGAAGAGTAAAGGTGTTGGGTTGGGTTTATCCGTTGTTTACGGGATCATCGAGGACTATCACGGGTCCATTCATGTTTCATCAAAGGTGGGAGAGGGAACCACATTCACCATTGAGTTTCCTTTGAAATTTTGATCGTTTTTCGGGGAAGGGGACGGAGGCGTTAATGAGTAACCCAAAAATTCTAATTGTAGATGATGAGTTGATTTTGCGGGAATCGTTGGCTGAATGGCTTGAAAGGGACGGTTATGAAACGAATACGGCTGCCAGTGGAGAAGATGCCCTTGAAATGGTCAAGGCGACTCGGTACGATATCTTGTTTGTGGATATCAAAATGGGAGGTATCAGCGGGCTGGAAGTTTTAAAAAAGGTCAAAGCGGATGATCCTGAAGTGGCAGTAGTCGTGATAACCGCATACGGCGCAATTGCCACGGCAATTGAAGCCATGAGAAGCGGGGCATATGATTACCTGCTCAAACCTTTTGATCCCAACGAACTGGGGATACTGATTGAGAAGATTTTAGACTATCAGGCGCAGGCTCGAGAGAATCAGTTCTTGAAAGAACAGTTCAAGGATCGAACCCGATTTGAGAATATTATCGGTCAGTCCCGGTCCATGCAAACGGTTTTTGACCTTATCCAGGATATCGCACCCGCAGAATCAACTGTGTTAATTACGGGGGAAACCGGTACCGGAAAAGGGTTGACAGCCAAGGCGATTCACACCTTGAGCCCACGCTGTGACGGGCCGTTCGTGATGGTCAATTGCGGGGCTATACCTGAACAATTAATGGAGAACGAACTTTTCGGACATCAAGCCGGTGCTTTCACGGATGCCAAAACCACCCAAAAAGGGCGATTGGAGTTGGCCCATGACGGCACCCTTTTTCTTGACGAGATCGGTGAGATTTCAATGCGAATGCAGATTGATTTGCTTCGCGTGCTTGAGGATCGTATATTCTATCGGGTGGGTGGCACTCAGCCACTGGAGGTTGATTTCAGAGTAATTGCGGCCACCAACCGGGATTTGTTAGAATCCATTAAAGAGGGTGTCTTCAGGGAAGATTTGTATTATCGGCTAAACGTAATTTCATTGCAAATGCCGCCCTTACGGGAGCGAAAAGAAGATATACCGATGTTGGCGGAACACTTTCTTGCCCGGTTTGCTCAGGAGACTAACAAGTCGATGGATAGTATTCAACGGGAGGCGATAGATGAAATGATGCTTTACGAATGGCCCGGCAATGTAAGAGAGCTTGAAAATGCGATTGAACGGGCCGTTGTTGTCGGAAAGAGTAGATATCTTATGCCCGAGGACTTGCCTATTTTCCGTCCGGATTTTGTAAAACCACCAAACAACACGCTTAAGGAAATTGAAAAAGCTCACATTATTCAAATCCTCAAGGACAATGATTGGAACATGTCCAGAAGCGCCAAGATATTAGCTATTGACCGTTCAACACTCTACAGTAAAATTAAACGTTACGATATTCGACAGGCAGATTGAATATCTCCATCGGACATAAAATTCTCATTTCACCCATAGGTGATTTCGACCCAACTATTATTAGCGAGATCAGTGGGCAAATCAATCGGATATTCGGGTATTCAACCGAGGTTGTTCCAATGTTAACCGATCTTTCGTTTGCCTATCATACCGGAAGGAAACAGTATCATTCAACGCCAATTCTGGTTAAACTCGAGACCTTCGCCCCGCCGGAATTTCTCAAAGTCTTGGCAATTACCAGAGTGGATCTCTTTATTCCTATTTTAACTTATGTATTTGGTGAGGCACAGCTAGGTGGCAAGTCTTGTATCGTATCCACTTGCCGTCTCAATGAAGATAATTGGTCCGTTGAACCGGAAAGGCTCTTTAAGGCGCGTATCGTCAAGGAAGCCATCCATGAACTCGGGCACACCTTCAACCTCAGACATTGCAAGAGTAACGACTGCATTATGAACTATTGCCGGGGGATAGAAGAGGTCGATTTAAGAACGGATCAACTCTGTCGGTACTGCAAGGTACTTTTGGCGGATGAAGAAAAACGCCTTTAATCGGGAGATGATCCGCCATTTGTTATGTATGGAGAAATAACCGGGTCAGCCGCTTCCAGCCGATTTGAGGCATGTTTCCATAAATATCGTCGACCAGCTGGCCACCGTCGGCAGCCAGCGGACCGGAATGCACTTCGATCAAATCGACCAGCCGGTCCACGTCTTCCGACAATAGATTTTTGGATTCTCTACCTATAACCAGGTTTTTTAAATCCCGGCGGATATTTTTAGCATGGACCCGTATGAGCCATCCTTCTGTATAAGGCGCTTTGTTTGCTATATTCGCCTGCTCCATTAACTTTGAGTTTACCGCAGTTACGACACCGCTCACCGGGGAACGAACCTGTGCTTTATTGCCTCCGCGTTCAATCAGGATGTCCGAGCGGTTCTGTTCGACGATTTGACCGATCAACGGAGATTCTATTCGATCCATTGGACCCATTGTTTTCATAATAAAATCATCCAATCCCACTCGAACTTCCGCATCTTCCTCGATTTTTACCCAGGCATGCCCCTCATGAAGATAATACCCCTGGGGCATCTTAAATCCATTAATATCCATGACATCAATGGGCTTGGTAATAGTACGGACGGTAAATTCATCGTGAAAAAACTGATCAAATTCACAAGAGCCACATTGATAATCCTGAAAACATGGCCTAAAATTGATCCGTCGTTTCATAGAATGAATGCAAGGGAGACGAAAAGGGGATGATGAAGCGGCTAATAACTTATCTTTCCAGAATACGATCTTTTTTCGTTTGCCTTCTGGTATTTTGCCGGATTCCAGAGTTTTTTTATTTTCCATCGCGATATTCTTTAAAGCTCTGTCATAAGGGCATAAGGTGCAGTCGAAATTTGTACGGCAGTATTTTTTTCGAACTACCCCGCACTGCATCCAGATGCAAGGATAAGATTGATATGAAGCGCTTTCCTCTAAGCGGGTCGTTTGCATGTTGCCTTCCTTTGATTGCACCTAAATTGAGCGTTTTTCAAGTTTGCCGTAGATGCGGTAAAATTGGAACCGCTCAGATTAGGTTAAAGTGATTTTCGGGACATGGCACTATGTCTTCAGAAAAGTTCGTGTAAGATTGCTCCAGCCGATATCAGGGAGATTTTCAAAAACATTTTCAGATAAAAAACCACCGTCAGCCGCCAGAGGTCCGGCCACATTCTCGATCATGGTTTCCAGTTCGCTCACTTCTTCATTCATCCAACTTAAACTGGTGGAATCCGTCATGAGCGTATTCATCATTTTTTTGATATCCGGTGTGTGAACTAAAAACAACCAGCCTTCTTCATATGGTGCAGAATTGGCCAATTCCGGACGTTCCCTTATGTTGGAATTAACTTCCATAATTACGCCACCCACTGGAGAAAGAACATCCGCGTGATTGTTCTTTTTTCGTAATCCCCAACCCGGTCTGTTTTGATCCAATTCTTTACCCATGAGCGGAAGTTCTAAAGCATCGGCTTTCCCCAACACTTTTAAGGCAAAGTCATCCAAACCAACTCGGATATATCCACCACTTTCAATTTTCGCCCAGGCATGACCCTTATGGAAGTAGTAATTCAGAGGAACGTCAAACCCTTTCACCTGTTGCACATCATGAGGTATACTTTTGGTTTTTGCCGCCATAACATCTTCAAAGAGTTGATCGAAGTCGCATTTTTGGCATTGATAATCATAGGCGCATGACCGATGCTCAATTCGATTGGTAAGGCTATGGCGACAAACCCGGTCCAATGCGGACTTTTTTGACATAGCTTGTTGCCAGCTGATCTGTTTGCCTTTTTTGACCTGTTTCAACATGCCCTGATCATATTTGCAAGTGGTACAATCATAATAATTGTTGCAATTTTTAAAGGCGACCACACCGGTCTGCATCCATAGACAGGGATTTGCGGTTTTTGCATTCTTATCGGGTTTAATCTTCCATATTTGACCACCCAACACGGCATCAATTCCACTGTTTTTTCCTAAATCCCTATCGTTGGCTTTCTGATATGACGATCCGTACCCCAATCGGCTCCTTCGATTTTTTGTGTTTTTTTCAGGCATTTTGTTCTCCTTTGAATTAAATTTGAAAATTGACACTTTTTAATCAATATTTGATGATACATAAAGCAATTGGTGTGCCATGATTTGAAACAATTTTGGTCTCTTCTCTTAATTAATTGATATTAAAGGGAAATATTTTTGGAAAACATTTTTTTGGATAGGTGGCTGTTCGATTCATAACCATCTATCTGTGTAGAGAATTTCAACATGTACAAGGTAAGGCGTAATAAAAAATAGATAAAATAAGAATGATATAAGTAGATTAGAATGATGGAGGGAATAACCACACCGGTGTTGCGTTTTTCTACAACTATCTGTCCGGAAAGGGAACCGAAAGAAGGTTCGAGAAAAAGAATGGGGAAATGAATATTGATACGGCTCTGCGTTTTATATTATAAGGTATTTTACTTAAATGGGTCATTTACATGCAAAACGAGTCATTAAAACCTAATGTTGTGGTGTTATGCGGACCGACGGCTGTGGGCAAAACCGCTATTTCTATCGAGATGGCCAAATTATTCAACGGGGAGATTATAAGCGCGGACTCCATGCAAATCTATCGATACATGGATATCGGTACGGCTAAACCGACAGTATGTGAGCGTGCAGCGGTGTCCCACCACATAATTGATATAATTGACCCGGACGAACCGTTCGATGCGGCAAAATATGGGAAAATGGCCCATGACATCATCATAAAGCTTAATGAAAAAGGGACTGTTCCCTTTGTGGCGGGTGGTACGGGACTTTACATTAAAGCCCTTGTCCATGGTTTGTTTCGGGCAGCCCCTTACGACCTGGAGATACGAAAGCGATTAATACAGGAATCCAATGAATTCGGATCGGATTTTCTCTACAACAGATTACGGGCGGTCGACCCTAAAGCGGCGCGAAGAATACATCCGAATGATATATACAGAATCATAAGGGCTCTGGAAATTTATGAGGTTTCGGGGAATCCCATATCAATATACCACCAGGCGCATGCGTTTAAAGATCATCGGTACCGGGTTTTAAAATTCGGATTGAATGTGGGTCGAGAGGCCCTTTATGATCGAATTAACTTAAGAGTGGATAACATGATTGAATCGGGATTTGTGCAAGAGGTTAGAGAACTATTGAACAGGGGTTATCCAAAAGATCTAAAGCCGATGCAATCCATCGGATACCGGCATATGGTGAGCTTTCTCGAAGGGCGCGTGGAATGGGATGAAGCCATAAGGACCTTAAAGCGAGATACGCGACGGTACGCGAAACGCCAGATGACATGGTTTAGAAAAGATCCTGATTTACAGTGGAAGGATCCTGACAACTTAGACGAAATCATCCGGATAACCCAAAATTTTTTAAAATCCGGATAATTAAACGTCTCAAGAATTAGTCTTTTTCTCTGGCGTACTCATATAGCTTTTCGTTGGTACACACTTCATAGTATTTTTTTGGGGATAAC
>JAUXEW010000133.1 GCA_030620375.1 Desulfobacteraceae bacterium
AATACGTTGAGGATAGGCGGCGGCGGCTGGAACTTCGAAGGTGTATTCGACAATGTAAAGCTGACGTTTATAGAGTAACTTCAATGCGTTCCGGATGCCGGATCAAGTCCGGCATGACGATTTCGAGCCTTTTTACGAGGTTGTCAATATTATAATATAGGACGATTTAAAACGCTATGTCTTGCTGAAAAATCAAAATTTTTCATCTCTTTTTTTACAATTTTTCTTGAGGGACATTGGTGGAGGCATTTTCCGCAAAAGTCTCCACAGATCAGCCCGAAGCAGTTATCTAACATTGGTTTGTCCTACATGTGGACTTTATCACCGGCCAATGAGTCCTCCACAAGGGTAAGTAGTTTCCCCGGACCTTCGGGTAGGGTAAATTCGCTTTTCCCCCCTGCCCCTTTAATCATAGCCGAGATGGCATAACTGCAACGTATATTGTCGTGAACGCCGTACTTGAACTCTTTGCCCCCAACGGTACAGCTCTGGAATTCATCTTTTGATATGGCTTCCGCCGGGCATATTTTAGAACACTTATGATCGCATAAATCCGGCCGGCAGACCTTGGGCCCATCATACATCGGGGTGGGTTCGAGCTCTGCAGATGTAAGAAGTGAATTGTAACGCTGCATCGAACCAAATTCCGGGGTCAGGGCAAGACCGTTCCAGCCGAATTCCGCAATGCCCGAGGCAACGGCGGCATGTCGGTGGGAGAATTCCGCTTTCCATTCACCGGTCTCAATTGTCGTGTCAAAATATTTGGCCATGCTGGTCGTCCATGTTGGCAAAAAGGCGAGGGTTCTATACCCTTTATATTCAAGGGCCTTGGCCATTCTATTGACTATCCTGGAACTCTCGATATTGGTAAGGCCATATCCGTAAAACAGATACGGGGTCATGGTTTTTTTCATTTCTGCCTGTTCACCCCATACGGTTGCCATCTCATCAAAAATATGCAGCCCGATGGATATGACGGTCTTGCATTCGGGCATAAAATCTGTCGGCCGGTGACCTTCAGGGGCGTTGTTAAGCCTTTCAACCGGTGCTATGCCGACCAGGTCAGCTCCCCATTCCAATAGTTTGTCGATTACACTTTTCGTCAATTTGTCCATTTAATTTCTCCTTTCCATGGTTTTCGTGAAGACAGGCATTTTCCACCTGTTTCTTGACGGTTCCCTTCTTACTGCTGATAGCGATTGAATCGATCTTCCTCCGGACTCCTTTCCGATGAGAAAAATCCCGTAACTTGCGCTGAGATTCGTCATCTATTCATTTTGAATCTTACAGCCGGCCTTCAGTTTTTCCGGTGTAATGGTGTAAAGCGCATCGAGCATTTGAATCATAAAGCTTCCCGGGGCAGATGCGGCTTCACCGGCGATTTCCCCGGCCAGCCCGAAAAATGCCAGGGCGGTTGCCGTGGCACTGAACGGATCATCATCGACCGCCAGAAAGGCTCCGATGGTAACGGTAGCGGTGCAGCCGGTTCCGGTAACACGGGCCATCAGCGGATGGCCGTTCGACACCCGGACCATCCGGTTGCCATCGGTAATCAGATCTACAGGACCGGTGATCGCCAGGGTGGTTTGCAGCTCTTGCGCCAGAATGCCGGCGGTTTTGGCTGCTTCCTCGACGGAATGAAGCGCATCAACCCCTTTAGTTGTTGAGTTTGCGTGCCTTAAGGACAGTATTTCCGAAGGATTGCCCCGGATGACACTGATTCGCATTTGCTCAATAATTTTTTTGGCGGCGTCCGTTCGCAACGGTGTGGCACCTGCGCCCACAGGGTCCAGGATAATCGGGGTACCCTTTTCCGATGCCTTTTTACCGGCTTTGATCATAGAGGCGATCCAATCGTCGGTCAGGGTGCCGATGTTCAAAACCAGTGCGCCGGCAAATGATACCATGTCTTGCACTTCATTTTCAGCATGGGCCATCACCGGAGAGGCCCCCATGGCCAGCAGGGCGTTGGCCGTGTAATTCATGACAACATAGTTGGTGATGTTGTGAATGAGCGGTTTTTTTTCTCTGAGGATCGTCAGATTTTCAGCTGCCTTTTCAGCCAGTGTCGCCATAATGTAACCTCCCGGATATGAGTTAGTGTCCATCCGGAAACGGCATCTTTTGGCCCAGAGCTACGTAGACCCGAATGCCGTCGCCGAAATATTTTTCAAAAAGGGGCAGGGCGAAGCGCCGCATATGGGGACGTCTGAAGCGATATTGTTTTTCAATTTCGTGATAATTCTAACAACATGTATGAGTTGAGAATAGCCGGCGCATCGTTGTTTTCCAATAATGGGGGGGACGACTATTTTAAAACCTTTCCGAAAATCATATCAAAAAAGGCGTCTTGTGGCGATGTGGTTTTCGTCACCTTCATCAACAGCAGGGTCCCTTCCCAACTGGAAAATAGAAATTCGGAAAGTGCATCGACATTCGCGGATGCATCAAGTTCCTTTTCCGCCCTTGCACTTTCAAGCAACGCCGTAATTTGTCGTTTTATCCCGGTTATGGTCTCATCAAGTTTTACGCGAAAGCTTTCGTTTATGTCGGCCATTTCCAGAGAAAGATTGCCGATGGGACAGCCGCCCTTGAAATCATTCATTTCAAGCACTTTAAACGACCAGTCAAACATGAGTCTCAGCCTTTCCAGACTGGAGGACACGCCCTTTTCATTTACATACCCGACCATGCTGTCGGATATTAATTTGCTGTAATAATCAATAAGTTCAATGCCGAATGCTTCCTTGCTGCCAAAATAAAAATAGAAGGATCCCTTGGGAATGCCGGCGGCTTTTAACAGCTCCTGAATTCCGGTATGGTGATATCCTTTTTTAAGAACAATATCCGCCCCGGTTGCCAGAATTTTTTCTTTTATATTTGTTTTCATGGGATAATAAGGTAAATGATTTCAGCGCATATACCTTCCGGGGAGCAATTGGTTCCTCTTCGCTCCACCCGTCCTACTGTTCAACTAATTCCCCTTCTACTCACACATTTCTTTTCGGCAGCGGATTCGCCAGATCATTGATCATGCGTTCCACGAATTCCCGGGTATCCGCCGGGGGTTCCGTAACTTCACTTCGCTTTTCCAGAACGATGGATTCTGTGGGACACTTGAATGCGCAGACCCCGCATCCGATGCACAGGTCCTCTTTGAGCACCGCAATTTTTCCAACCTTGTTGTTGGCGGTTTCCGATGCATTCAGCTCGATGGCTTCCATTGGACATCTTTTCACGCACAATCCGCACCCTTTGCAGGATTCCGGATGAGTGACCGCCCTGTAGTTGGAAACATCTATGCTTTTTCCATGATCGAATTCGTGATATGCCTTGAACCACATACAGCAGTCCTTGCAGCAGTTTCAGATGGTGTCCACGGGTTCGGCCCAGTTGCTAACCCCATGGACCAGACCGGCGTCGGCGCATTTTAGCAGCAGATCGCGGCATTCTTCCCGGGTCAATTCCCGGCCATGGCCGTCCTCCACCATGTAGCGGGCAAAATCACCGAAATGAATGCAATTCTCTTCAAACGGATAGTGAACGCAGTTTTCATGGTCCGGATCCAGGTTGTGCTTGGCCTTGCAGGAGCAGTTGCCCACACAGAAAAAATCCTGGTCGTCAAGCACCGCCAAAACATCTTCAAAAGGCATCACGCCACGGGTGTCCTCAATGACCGTCTCAACGGGAAGTGTCCGCAAACCCCTTGTATGGGTGTGGGCAAAGCGTTCAAAATACGAGCCGAAAGTTTTGTTCAACAGTGGTGCCATGACATAATGCTCGGAATTTCTTCCGCCGCCCCAATACACCGATCTGTAGAATACGAGAAACGGATCGCACAGCCGGTAGCGGTAGGCGCCGTGTCTGAAAATCTTCCAGACCACCCCTTTTTTAGCCAATGCATCCAGACGGGGCTTTAAGTCATCAATTTTTATCTGCTTGATTTCAGCCAGATCCCCTATGGTTTTTTCATCAAACGGGATGCCGGTCAGCAACTCCGCATCTTCAGGCGTATACCGGGCCATTATGAGGGCTTTATCTTCTTCGGTGTCCGGCACACCCATGGGGGAAGTATTCAGCCATTGAATAAATTTTTCATAAACATCTTCTTTAGCCATGCTTTCTCCCTTTTCGCGCTTTGTTATAATCTTTCGTAAGGCGTTCTCCTGAATATACTATGCCGCTTTTATGGCTTCTTTCAATGCCTTCGCATCCTTGGGCGGTTCCGCAAATCCGGGTTTGTTCACCATGGTGATAGCCTCTGTCGGGCAGCCGGTTGCACAAACAGCGCATCCAAAACACCTGTCAAGGTCAACTTCCGGCACATCATCCTGACCCAAGACAAGGGCTTCGGCCGGGCATCGCTCAATGCAGGTTTCACATGCCGTACACAGTTCCGCATCAAATCGAGGTTCAAAACCCGAATTAAACCCCACACCGGGTTTAGGCTGGGAAAGCGCGTTCTGTACCACAACACAATGCCAGCGGTCACAGTTGCAGACAAAACCGACATCTTCTGCCGTATTTTGGCTCATGTGGATAAGACCGGCCTCCTCCGATCGATTCAGGATTCCTCTGGCCTCTTCCTTGCTCAACTTTTTGGCTCCCAATCTTTCAATGGCATACTGCGCGCCTATTCCAAATTGCATGCAGACGTCATTGGGTATTCCATGGAGATCTTCACCCCTTAAGTCTGCCGAATGACGGCAAAAACAGGTGCTAACGGCGATGGGTTCGGATTTGTCGATAATAGTTTGTACCTGATCATAGGTGTGGACGGTGCTCCCGGATTCAATGGCGCTGTCAACCGTAATGACCCTTGTCGTGGGAAACTTTACTTCAGCGACACCCTCAACAGCTTCATAGGCCTTTTTATAATCGTACATGAGTCTGGCAATTTTTTTGTCCCTCTCCGTCGTTTTCCCGGTCATGAGCTGAAATTCCAAAATCCCGGGCATAAACGGGGCTGCCATATAAAACTGTGTTGACTCCATTTTTACGGCCATACAAAGTCCCTTGTTCGCCATTGCCTCAAGGATGCTTTCAATATCACCTTCGTCCCTTCCCATCGCTTTTGCCACGTCTTTTGCGGTAAAAGGCCCTCTGGGCATGGCATTATTCACTTCGGCTTCTTCGGGTGTGAACATTACTTCCACCATTTCATAAAATTCGGGGATGTCCGCACCGGCATAACCGCCACCACGCTTTTTCATGACTTCCAGTAATTGTTTGTATACTTCCTTATTCATAATCGCATTACCTCCGTTCTTTTGTTAAAGCAGAAAATTACCACATACCATTAAGACTTGCTTTATCTTTTTGACAGCCTGCTGTACATATCCGGGATCAAAGCCGATTATTATCCTTTGAAATGTTAAACAGATATTTTCAATTCCGCTTCCTGCCCCTTAGACGACCGGTCGCTTAGATTCAGGATTAATATTAGACCGGTCGACTATTATAGTCAAGCTGTTTTTTTCAATTTAAGAAATGCCCTTTCCCCCCTGTTCACCAGCTTACGCTGTAACTTAACCAACAGCAGGGTTTGGACTTCAATTTCTTTCCGAAAATATGGAATAGGGAGGGCCGACCTGACCGATTAACCGATCATATTTTGCCATCCTGAACCTCTTTTCGATTATCGTCTTATTCTTTCCGGTATGGTGGGGCCTGCCCCTGAATTTCAGGTGGTATTTCACTGCTCGTAAGGTCTCCGTCATAAAGGGCACGATGCTCAGGCGGCATGGCGGCCAGTCGTTCCTCCACCTTTTCCGGAGAGACCACATCCAGAGAACCGTCCTCATTCTGTACGACCACACCGCCCTCGGCCAGGAGTTTGTACCGGCGCTTTCGCTCATCCTTGTCCGGAACACAAACAATCTGACAGTTGCCGCAGGTGGTGTACAGTTTGTCGTCCATCATGGAATGATACCTGCCGCCCTCCCCTTCCGGCCGCCGACCATACAGGGAGCCTGCGGCCATCATCAATGGCAGGAAAGCCTCATCTTCATCCGGAATCAAAAAACGTGCCGGCGACCAGGTAGACCACTTGCCGGAACGATGAAGACCCGCATTTCCTCCGCAAACATACTGACACCTCATATAGGTTCGCCGGGCAGCATAGGAAAAGGTTCGCCCGCCCAGGCTCACATGTGTCATTTCTTTAGGGCTCATCAATCCTGATGCGCATACACCCGAGCATATCCGGCACTCATCGCAATAATTGTCCTCCTGAATCAAAGGCTCCGTGGGTAGAAGTTCGGCGCTTGTAACTACCCCACCCAAAATAAGGCACGCACCGTGTTCTTCATCGATCACATTGCCGGACCACCCGAAAGATACCACACCGGAAGCCACAGCCAGGTAGCGGAGGCTGATCGGGGGACACATGTCGAACCTTCCCATGGGCGTATCATCCCGGTACACATCATTAGCGGCCAGAGGAACGGCGGGAAATCCCCGCTGGGACATGTTATTGGCCAGTTTGACGCCGATACCGCTGGCAATGCTGTTGACCTTGTTGTATTCCCGTTCGTACGACAAACGGTCCTTTTTACCCAGATAGTCGGGTATCGGGCCCTGGTCCAGCGCCACGGCAAAGACGATTGCGGATTTGGCCCCGGGCATTACGGTCGCCAGATCCACAGACGGCGGTCCTCCGGCAAGGGTGTCCACCGTGGCAATACCGGATTTGAAGGCGCCTTCCAAAATGGGGTACGCCAATACGATTCGGGTCAAATTTTCCATTTTTCTACCTCGCTTTCATATTTCCCATCACGCCATGGTGATACGGATGTCCCCAATATGCCCATATTGGTCATCCCTTTACCTTCCGAACTTCGGCGGCCGCTTTTCCAGAAATGACCGCATCCCTTCCTGTATATCACCGGAATAAACGACACCCTGGATGAGCTCAGGTTCGCAGATAAACATATTGCCTAATCCCTCCATAGAAGCCCCCAGGGCTATTTTCTTGGTTATCCGGATGCATGTCGGGCTTTTGGACGCTATCTTGGACACAAACTCATGGGTGGCCTCCATCAGGGAGTCGTTAGGAACCACCTTGTTGGCCAGATTCAGCCGGTAAGCCTCTTGTGCGGAAACCGGTTCGCAAGTCATAACAATCTCCATAGCCTTGGAGGCGCCGACCAGCCGCACGAGCCGCGGAGTGCAGCCCCAGGTGTAGTAGGTTCCGACGTTGGTCTCAGGGACGAGATAATAGCTGTCCTCTGTCATAATACGAAAATCGCATGCCTGAGCCACGGCCATTCCAGCCCCGCATACCACGCCTTTCATGGCGCAAACCGTTATCTGTTCCAGGCTTTCTAAACTGCGCATCAGCTCATGGCCGTTCAGTTGCTGCTGACGGGCATCCTGAGGCGTTATTTCCCCTGTTCCCAGCTCGTTTATGTCGACGCCTGCCGAAAAGTGATCCCCCTCCGCTGTGAGGATGAGGAAGCGGGCAGAAAAGTTGTTACGAAGGGAATGCCAACAGTCGATCATCTCTTCCATCATTTTATTACCGAAAAGATTGAGTGGGGGAACATTCAGAGAAACGGTGACCACCTCTCCGGATTGTTCATATTTTAGAGTTTCATAGTTGTTCATTTACTCGCCTCCATTAAATATAGAATGACTACATGGTTGTGAAAAAATGGTGGGCCAATGAATCTTTTTTTAGCTATAAAACAATAATGGAAGTTTGCTTTTTACGGTCTTTAGCATGGCAAAAGTGGCGGTGTGTGTCAACAACCATGTTGATACCGTATGTTATCAGGATCATTTTTTCAATCTACTGAAGTAACACATAATACCAACCCTTTCGGGCATAGAATCTCCGTTGGCATAAAATTTGCTGCTAAGTAGCATACGTCAGTTTAGAGATAAGCATCCATGGCCACAGGGTGTGACGTTGATCTACTTTCAGAGGTGGTTACGATGCATATCATTTCAAGGGAATTGATGCTTGATACCTGCTGAACAG
>JAUXEW010000001.1 GCA_030620375.1 Desulfobacteraceae bacterium
CCTGTCTCTGACAACATGTCAATTAAATGGGGATTGCCCTTCTCGATGATGTCATTCAATTCGACGGCAATTGGATTCATGGATTAATCCCTCCTGGAGTTGCTGTGAAGCTCATTTATAATGGCCATACTTACAGTTTTGAGGTAAAAAATGTCAAGGGGAAAACATAAGCTCGAATTTAACCGAGACCTTTGAAAAATGTTGATTTTTGCCCAAGTTCAAGAAAGGCGAAAAGTTAGCGCTGAAAAGCTTCACTACGTGCAACCGCAGGAATACATTGAGTATTTTGAGGATTGAATTTTGAGTCTGACGCCGAAATTGGGCAAAAAGTGACGTTTTGCAAAGGTCTCATGGGCAAAAAGGGGCGTTTTGCAAAGGTCTCGTTTAAACGGCAACACTAAGTGATTGAGGGGTTTTCATAGGGCATGTTCATCATTGGCTATTTACTAATGGCTATCGCGAGAATTCTCGACTTCGTTCTCCTCTTTTTTATGATCTTCATTATTGCAAGGGCTGTCCTGTCTTGGGTCAGCCCAGACCCGTACAATCCAATCGTCCGATTTATCCATAACGTAACCGAACCGATTCTATATCGAATTCGGACTAAAATTCCGGTAGTGCTCGGGGGAATCGATTTTTCACCGATTATCGTTTTTGTGGTGATTATGTTTTTAAGGGATTTTGTTGTAAACAGCCTTGTCAGAATTTCCAAGTCCCTGTTATAATATTAAAATATAGGAGTTGGATTATGAATATGTCAGCAATTGATATACAAAACAAGCAGTTTAAAGTCAAATTCAGAGGGTTTGACATTCACGAGGTCGACGCATTTCTTGAAGAAATGGCAGGCGCGTTTGAATCATTACATATGGAAAATAAAGACCTGCATGATGAAATAAAACAGCTGGAACAAGAAAACAAAGGCTACAAGGAACGTGAAGAAACATTAAAGGACACCTTGATTCACTCGCAGAAGATTATGGAGCAAATGAAGGAAAACGCGCGCAAATCCGCAGATATCATTATCGCCGGCGCTGAAGTGAATGCTAAAAAAATTCTCAACGATGCGCATAATCGTCTCTTCCAGTTACATGAAGACATGGCAGAATTAAAACGCCAACGCAAGCAGATTGAGATTCAGATTCGTTCTATTCTAGAGATCCATACGAGGCTCCTCGAAGACAGGGAAGCAGAGCGAGAAGAAAGAAATGAAGAGGATTCCAAAGTCAAGCTGCTAAAACAGACCCAACCATAACTTCACAGGCGTCACAGGCGTCTGATCCGGATTTTTTATTGCTGTTCTATCGTTGATCATATATGTGATGCTCATGCCTTTTTAATTTTAGATAGTGTCCATCCAGAAATGGTAGATTTTGGTTCAGAGCAAGGCCTGAGCGATTTTGAATCCGACAGCGTAGCTGTCATAGTGTCAACGAGAATAGCGTGCTATTTTAAGGATTTCAAAAGAGCGAAAACGAAGCTCCGGGCCAAAAGATGCCGTTTATGGATGGACACTAGATAACCACATCATATTTATCAGGAGACACCCATGGCAAAAATAGATGCTTTTTTCAAATTGATGCACGAACAAGGTGCTTCAGACCTTCACCTCGTATCAGGCCAGCCACCTGCCTTAAGAATTCGGGGGGAAGTGGAACGGGTAAAATACAAAATATTAGACACCGATGAATTAAGAGGCATGCTTTATGAAATAGCGCCGGAAGAAAAAGTCAAACTTTTTGAAGAGTCCGGGGACGTTGATTTTGGTTATGAAATACCGGGATTGGCCCGGTACCGAGCCAATTTTTTTATGCAAAAATATGGTGTTGCCGCAGTATTCAGGGAAATTCCCAGCGAAATATTGACCACAGAGCAGCTGGGACTCCCCCCCATAATCCCTAAACTGGCTTCATTACCTAGAGGCCTGGTCCTGGTCACGGGACCCACGGGAAGCGGCAAATCAACCACACTTGCCGCTATCATTGATGTTGCCAACAGAACCCGTAAGGACCATATTATTACCGTTGAAGATCCTATCGAATTTGTTCATCAAAGCCAGGGATGTATTGTCAATCATCGAGAGGTCGGCATACATACCCGATCATTCCACGCCGCCTTGCGGGGTGCCCTCAGAGAAGACCCCGATATTATTCTTGTGGGAGAAATGAGAGACCTGGAAACCACATCACTTGCCATTGAAGCCGCATCCACCGGCCATCTGGTTTTCGGTACCATGCACACACCCAGTGCTCCGAAAACCGTCGATCGTATAATCGAAATATTCCCTTCTACGGAGCAAGCTCAAATCCGTTCCACCCTGTCTGACGGGCTTAGGGCGGTTGTTGCTCAAGTGCTGTTCAAACGGATTGACAAGAAAGGCCGTGTGGCCGCACTGGAAATATTAATAGCAAACTCCGCTGTAAGGAATTTAATCCGCGAATCCAAAACCCATCAGATTCCCTCTATGATACAAACCGGGAAGCGATACGGTATGCAGCTTTTGGATGATGCCATTATGGAGTTGTACAACAAAGGAAAGATAAGCGCGGATGATGCATATCTAAAGGCAAATGACAAATCCTTATTCAGGCCCTTGATCAAAACGCCGCCTGCGGACTTTACCGAGGCATAGAGATGAAAGGGGTAAAACCGTGAGAAAACAAGAAGTCGATCATATTTTAACAAGAATGTTGGATGCGCATAAAAATGTTTCAGACCTGAATATCACCGTTGGGAGGCCGTTTCAGGTCGAAAGTTCCGGGGAACTGATTCCTGTTGAGTTCAAACCTGATTTCAAGTCGCTTACACCCTTTCAGTCTGAAATCTTTGCGTTAAACCTCATTAACCAGGACCATCGTTTAACCAAAATGCTTCTTTCCGAAGGGTCTTGCGATATGTCGTATGCCTTGCCCGGAAAGGCGCGGTTTCGGGTCAATGCATTCTCACGAACCGGCAACTATTCCATAGTATTAAGAAAACTCGAATCTAAAATTCCCACCATACGGGAAATGAATCTCCCGGAAGCCATGTTCAAGATCGCTCAGGAAAAAAACGGGATTGTTGTGGTCACCGGCGCTACAGGTTCCGGCAAAACGACATCGCTGGCAACGGTGTTGAATGAAATCAACGAAAACAAGTCTGTTCATATTGTTACGCTTGAGGATCCAGTCGAATATCAGCACCCTCATAAACAGTCGACCTTTAACCAGCGAGAATTGGGTATCGACTTCGATACCTTTGCCAACGGACTTCGCGCCGCACTCCGCCAGGCCCCAAAAGTCATACTGGTGGGCGAAATGCGAGACCGGGAAACCGTGGAAATCGGATTAAGCGCGGCCGAAACCGGGCATCTTGTGCTGTCAACCCTCCACACGGTGGATGCCGGTTCAACCGTCAACCGTATTCTGGGTATGTTTAGCACCGAAGAGGAAAACCAGATCAGGATTCGGCTCTCCGATACGGTTCGCTGGATTGTATGCCAAAGACTGCTTCCGAAAATTGGTGGCGGCCGTGTGGCGACATTTGAGATTCTCGGTTCCAATTTAAGGGTACAAGACGCCATTTTAAACGGAGAATCAGAAGGAAAAACATTTTACGAAATCATGCAGGCCGGTGCGGCATTCGGCATGACCACGTTTGACAATTATATTATCAAATTATACGAGCAAGGGCTTATTACCCAGGAAACAGCCCTGGCATACGCATCCCGAAAAGGAATTGTGGGCCGCGGCATAGATTCTGTAAAAAGTGCAAGAGGCGAGGCCACTACTGATATTGAAAAGCTTGAAATTGACGGTGATTACGACAAGTCATATTCTAAAAAGGAAGTGTAACCCCAGTCTTTTGGAAGGAGGCGTGGTAAGGACTCATGGATATTACCTGTGAAAATTGTCAAAGCAAGTTCAGGATCCCGGATAATAAGATTCCGCCGGGTAAAACCGCTGTATTAAATTGCCCGAAATGTAAAAACAAGATGTCTGTTACAGCAGCGCCAAAGGCTGCCGAAACCGCCGAAGATGAAATAAAAGACGGTATTTATGATGAAGTTGCTTCCGGTGCTTATGATGCTTCTGAAAAGCCGTTTGACTTTGTTGAAGAAGAAGGTAAAACCGCTTTGGTTTGTGAATCGGATCCCGAGATCAAGAAAGCCTTAACCGATGCTCTGGATTTAATGGAATATCATACTACGGATGCTGAAAATATTCGAGATGCCTTGACAAAGATGCGCTACCATACTTACGACCTGATACTGGTAAGAGATAGTTTCGATTCATCAAATCCCGATGAAAACGGTGTGCTGGTATATCTTGAACGTTTGCCCATGACGATCCGCCGCAACATTTTCGTCGCGCTGATCAGCGATCGATTTCGGACCATGGACAATATGATGGCATTTAACAAAAGCGTAAATATCATTATTAACACCGACAATGTTTCAGATAGCGAAAAAATAATACAACGCGGTATTACAGACAATGATTTATTTTTTCGGGTGTATAAGGAAACCTTGAAAAAAATCGGACGAATTTAAGCCAATGGGCTACGGCTGACCGTCTTGTAAAAAGCCTCGAAATCGTCATGCCGGACTTGATCCGGCATCCAGAATGTATTGAATTTACTGGATTCCGGCTTTCGCCGGAATGACGGAAAAGAGAACGTTTTGATTTTTTTACGAGTGCATCAAGTTTCACTATATGGAAAAAAACAATAAATATACATGTGCCGAATACCGCGAAGAGATGATGCTTCTCGGTCTTAAAAAACGTTTAAATGACAAAGACATAAGTGAAGCGGAAAGGTGGACCATTACCCGGGAGATTGAAAAACTTGAAATTGATATGGATATCAATTAACGGTTAAACACGGTTAACCTGATTTATTTTTTTTAAACCATAATCCCGGCCTGTTTTGCCGCAACTTTATCGGCAACCCCTTTAAAACCATCGAAAAAGCGCCAACCCACCGTCTGTTCCCTTAACCTTGCCTTTTGGCTTAATTTCACCTAAAAAAACAAGGTGTTTTAATGAGCCGGGCGCCAAACCAGCTGAATCTAATATCTTCAATACCATTTTTTGACGGATGAATACGAGGTACTTATGACAAAAGCTAAAATTGATCCGATATCAGAGGATCTTTTCTTAATTACGCTTGTCCCGCCGATAACCGGGTTCGACAATTTTATCGGTGTCTGGTTAAAAACCGGGAAACCGACATTTATAATAGATGTCGGTCCGACGGCAACTGTCCACCACCTTAGAGATGCCTTAAAAGAGTTATCCATTGATAAACTGGATTTTATTTTGCTAACCCATATTCATATTGACCATGCCGGCGGCATCGGGAATGTTTTAGAATATTTTCCAGAAACCCCGATCATATGCCACAAATCCGCCATACCGCACCTTTCAGACCCCGCTCGATTGTGGGAAGGCTCATTAAAGACGTTAGGTGACATGGCTCACGCTTATGGCCCTATTAAACCGGTTCCCGAAAATCTTCTCGTGGACGCCGAACATTTCATCGATAACGCCATCACGCCCATCATTACGCCGGGTCACGCTCCGCATCATGTTAGTTTTGTGACGCCACAATGCCTGTTCGCCGGGGAAACCTGCGGCGTTCATTTGAGGCTTCCTTCCGGGCAGGAATACCAGCGACCGGCAACACCACCGAGATTTTTTCTTGAAACCTCCTTAAAAAGTATTGACCGCTTAATTGAACAAAATCCTCAAAAAATTTGCTTCGGGCATTTTGGAATAGAAAATGAGGCCGTTAACCGGCTAATGGCCCACAGAGACCAGCTTATCTTTTGGAAAAATATTATTAAGGATGAAATGAAAAATGCGCAAAAAGAAAGCTTTTTTTCAGATTGTATAGAAAGATTGATGCGTGAAGACCCCAATATGGCCTGTTTTGATCTACTAAATGACGGGGAAAAAGAACGGGAAATGTATTTTATCACAAACAGCATTAAAGGGTATGTGGGATACTTAAATCATATCGCCGATAATTCGTAATCCCTCCAGTGTCAAATCCGGCTCAATGGATTCAATGGTCTCCGATACCTTGTACATGAGCTGAGAAAGCCCACCGGTTGCGATGATTTTTGGGTTTGTGCCCATTTCTTTTTTCATTCGTTTGACCATCCCGTCCACGAGCCCGGCATACCCGTAAATAATACCGGATTTTATACTGCCGGCCGTGTCCGTGCCGATGACCCTTTCAGGCGGCTCAAAAATTTCAACTCTGGGAAGTTTGGAGGCTTTCATATATAACGCTTCCGAGGCAATATGAATGCCGGGGCTGATGGCGCCACCCAAATACTCCCCTTGTTCGGAAACAGCATCAAATGTTGTCGCCGTACCAAAATCAATCACTATCAGACTTGTCTTAAATTGATGGAATGCAGCGACCGCATTGACAATCCTATCTGACCCCACTTCACCGGGATTGGTGTACCGGATCGGCATACCGGGCACCGACTTGGCGTCGACCCAGTACGGATCACACCCAAAATATTTTCGACAAAAAGAATTCAGTATAGTGATCATTGGCGGAACGACACAGGAAATTACGATCTTCGAAACGTTTTCCGGGGATATGTTGATCTCCGAAAACATATGGATCGCAAACACACTAAACTCATCTTCCGTGATATGGGTATCCGTATGTATCCGCCAGTCTTTCATCAGCCGCGTACCATCATATATTCCCATGACAATATTCGTATTTCCAACATCTATGACCAGCAGCATAATTTGAACTCCTGAGACTTAATGAACCTGCGAAATGATTAAGGATTGAAGCCTCCCCGCAGCAAGCTACGGGGAATCTTCCAAGTAAGGATTTTAGACTATTTGTATTTCGCTCGCTAACCCCGCAGCAAGCTACGAGGAATGCGCTCGCATTGCTTGTTCAAATTTCCCGTTTTATTTACGATCAGTTAAGGTTCATTTTTCAACCTAACGGTGAAAATCTCCGGCTTTACCCCCACAAGGGTGGTATTCACCGGTAACCGGATGGTTGCATGCCGGACATATACACCCGGTTTCAACCCCTCAAGGTCTAAAAAGACCTCAATCCCGTTTTTCATAGAAAGCCGTTCAAGGATATTTTCAGGCCCTTTGACTTCCAGGCTGACCACCCGCGGCGTTATGCTGAAGTTATATAAAGCATCCTTCCCTTCTACGGGAATATCTTGAAGTTGTTTGGTGATCACCTTTTCTTCGATAAAAACTTCTGAAAGAATATTCCCCTCCGGAGTTACGACATGGATATCCTCTGCCAGATCCAGGGCAATCTCTCTTTTAAGGGGTTCTCGGGCCCCGCTGATTTCAACCGGTTTGGTATTAATGGTTTCGATGGACCGCAATATGCTTTCGGGTCCCTTTAAAATCACTTTGGCCGGATCTGCTATGGCATCGGCAATAAAAAACCCGGTAGCCGGTTTTCCGGAAAGTGTTACCACCACCGGTACACTTTTTTCAAGCTCACTGTCTATCTTAATCGTTAAAAAAGACGGGTTTATCTGAACCACGGAAATCCCCTTTGGAAAAGGAAATTTTGAGGGACTTACAGGGATTGAGTTAATCCCGATGTCGACATTCGATAAATCCGGATCGTAATGTAAACTATTTAGTTTGCCAAGACTTTCAATAAGCGATTTCGCCCCTCGAATCTTAACTTCAATATCTTTTATCGGGGTACCAACAACGGTCAATCCATGAGGAATGGTATCATAATTAACGGCAATTACGAATTGGGCTTCCTGGGAATATAGGAGTGGCCATAAAGTTACGAGTACAATCCCGAAAAAAATAAATAAAATAAGCCATTTTTGTTTTCCACTAAGTGAAAAGGGCGTTCGTTGTTTTCCATTCATCGAATTGATCCGGCCTTTTTATTTAGATCGGTTAAATGACCTTCTTTTTTTACGGGGTTACTAAAGAGACTGTTTACGAGTTCATCAATTTTAGTCAGATGAATTTTTTATGGCATCGACGATCTTTAAAGTCGCACAAGTGTTGGCAACGTTGTGAACCCTGACGATATGTGCCCCATTTAATACGGCCGCTGTCACTGCGGCCTGGGTGCCGGTTTCAACGTTCGGTTGTTTGGGATCAATATCTTTTTCAGTTTTATCCTTCAAAAGATTTCGGATAAACGCCTTCCTTGACGGTCCGACGAGGATCGGCGTGTCTAGAGATCGGAACTCATGCAAGTTATTTAATAAGGTAAGATTCTGCTGAAGCGTTTTCCCAAAGCCGATTCCCGGATCAATAATGAGATGGGATCGTCCAATCCCCTTTCTTTCAGCATCATTTACGGCATCACTTAAAAATTGCCGGATTTCGGCAATGAGATTATCGTACATCGGGTCAACCTGCATGTTTTTCGGTGTACCTTTCATGTGCATTAATATCACCGGCACCTGATATTCAGCCGCCACTTCAGCCATAGCGGGATCAAACTGTAGCGCACTTATATCATTTATAATTGAAGCTCCGGCCTCGATAGCCTGTTGGGCCACTGTCGCGTTTGTTGTGTCAATGGAAATGGGTATGGGTATTTTTTTGGCAAGCGCATCAATCACCGGTACCACCCGGCGAATTTCTTCTTCAACACCGACCTTTTCCGAAAAAGGGCGGGTGGATTCACCACCGATATCCACAATATCCGCCCCTTCTTCATAGAATTTAATACCGTGATTCAGCGCAGCTTCAAATCTATAAAAATCCCCGCCATTTGAGAATGAATCCGGGGTTACATTAATGATGCCCATGATTTTTGTCCGGCCCCCAAGCTCAATAGACTTAGAGCCGCATGGCAGATGATATCGCTTCATGTGTTTTATCAGGTTGGCGGTTGTTCGGGTGAGGATTCTCTTTCATCGGAAGCTTCTTTACCGTCATCGATACGATTTGAAAGGAGCTTTATCCCCGGCCGCATGGAATAAATCAGCCCATCCAACTCCGCCCCCGTAACGGTTTCTTTTTCCAGAAGCAATTCCGCCAATTTATGCAATATGTCGATATTTTCGCCGAGAAGCTTTTCCGCCCGCTTATAACTTTTTTCAATCAATCGATTAATTTCCCGGTCAATTTTTTGGGCCGTATCTTCAGAATAGTCTCTATGCTGGGAAATCTCTCGCCCGAGAAAAATCTGTTCTTCATGCTGCTCATATGACACAGGCCCGAGCACCTCGCTCATCCCCCAAGAGCGGACCATCTTTTGGGCTAGCTCCGTCGCTCGCTTGATATCGTTTGAAGCTCCGGTACTGGTACGCTCAAAAACCAGCTCCTCGGCAACACGGCCGCCAAAGGCAATTGCCAATTCATTCTCCAACTGGTCGTTATACTTAAAATCTCTTTCCTCAGGCAAAAACCAGGTCATGCCCGCAGCCATCCCCCTGGGAATAATAGTGATCTTATTCACGGCATCCGTGTTTGGCAAAAACCGCGCCACCAATGCGTGGCCGCCTTCGTGATAGGCCGTCGTCTTCTTGTCCTCCTCTCTCATGACTTTGGATTTGCGCTCCAACCCCATATATACCTTATCCTTGGCCTCTTCAAAGTCTAACATGTCAACTTTTTCTTTATTTCGCTTTGCCCCCAGAAGGGCGGCTTCGTTTACAAGATTTTCAAGATCAGCGCCTGAAAACCCGGGTGTTCCTTTTGCCAATACATGAGGATTGACATCTTCTGCTACCGGTGTTTTTCGCATATGAACTTTTAGTATCTTTTCCCGACCCAGGATATCCGGAAGCGGAACAACGACTTGACGGTCAAACCGTCCGGGTCTGAGAAGTGCAGGGTCCAAGACATCCGGCCGGTTAGTGGCCGATAATAGAATAACCCCTTCGTTCGACTCAAATCCGTCCATCTCGACAAGAAGCTGGTTTAAGGTCTGTTCCCTCTCGTCATGACCACCACCGATACCTGCCCCGCGATGTCTTCCCACCGCATCGAGTTCATCTATAAAGATAATACAGGGCGCGTGCTTTTTCCCCTGCACGAAAAGATCTCTGACCCGGGACGCGCCGACGCCCACAAACATTTCTACAAAATCAGATCCGCTGATGCTAAAAAACGGTACATCCGCTTCACCTGCAATCGCCCTTGCAAGTAACGTTTTTCCTGAACCCGGTGGTCCCATCAACAGAACCCCTTTTGGAATTCGTCCGCCCAAACGGGTAAATTTTTTCGGTTCTTTAAGAAATTCAACGATTTCTCCCAATTCTTCTTTGGCTTCATCAATACCGGCGACATCTTTAAAAGTTACTTTTTCCTGCTGGTCTGAAAGAAGCCGGGCTCTGCTCTTCCCGAATGACAATGCTTTGCCGCCTCCGGATTGCATTTGGCGCATAAAGAATATCCATACTCCGATCAATACAATCATGGGGAACCATGATATGAGAACGGACATATACCAGGGGGATTCAGTCGGCGGTTTTGCTGAAATGCTGACACCTTTTTCTCTGAGAATCTTAATAAGGTCAGCATCGGCGGGGGCATAGACTTTGAAATGATTTCGATTGATGTCGGTAATATAGAGCTCTTGACCTTCTATAACCACTTCCGCAACCGCTTCATTTTCAACCATCGTAAGAAATTCCGTGTAGCTAATGTTGGACTCCGCCAAACGTTGCTGGTTGAAAAGATTATACAGCATGACCATCATCAGGATAATGACCAGCCATAAAGCCATATTTTTATAAAAAGGATTCAAAAAAAATACCTCCTAATCAAACAACCATCCGCATAGCGGATGGTATAATTTTCTCCGCATAATTTAAGTAGTGCCTGAGTAAACTACCACCCGCAAAGCGGGAAAAAACGGGGCACGCCAGTGCCTCAAAGTTTCAGTTTTATCCCGGTGCAAAGCACCGGGTTTTTTTAAAACAAATAAAAACGGCCAATTCCCCCAGTTACCGGATGGACACTACCTCGTCTTCGTTCGGACACGAATATGTGTAAGCTAATCATCCTCACGTTTCAAGCAAGGGCGAATCTCAGCCTTGAGCACTTTTTGGGTTGACGATGTCACCTTGACGGACTCATCAATCCGGTGGCCCACAACCCACAAAATTTTTTCTTTATCCATTAAAACAGGGCAGTTATATCGTTCATCCCTTGGCATTTTACGATTCATCAGGAATTTTTTCACTGTCTGTGTCCCGGTCATTCCAAGGGGTGAAAACCGGTCGCCTCTTCGAAAATTCCTTAATATCAGGGGATACTTGACTTTTTTTATATCAAAAAAGGCAACCCGTTGTCCAGCAAAACAAATGTCTTGAATTTTTTTAATATCTATCTCTGAAAAAGATACGGCTGCGTTGATCTCTAAAACATTAACCGTCTCCGGCTTTACGACCTCATAGGAAAAATCATGGGGTTCAATCGGAAGGAAGCCAGTCTTTATCATCCGCAGTGATCGGTTTTCCTTTGAAAATACCATGCGATCTGCATTCCGTCTAACCAGTATACGGTCCGGCAGGTCCAATCGCCCCCAACCAGGGCCACTTTCCATCAGCCGGATAATCATATCCACATGATTAAAGGTGATCCGTTTCAAATTCCCCTTCACTCTTTCGATGGCCATTCTGACAATTCGCCGTTTAGCGGCAGGATGGTTGCATTTTAAATGCGGAATAAACAAGGTTAATTCCATATCCCCGGACTTTAATACGGATGAGCCATATAGGGGATTGATAAATTGTTTAACCCAGTTCTCCTCTGATCGAATAATACCGGCAAGCCGATTCAGCGATTCGGAAATTTTAGGATTGTATTGATCCTTTAACAAAGGAATCAATTGGTGCCGAATTCTGTTTCTTAGATATCTTATGTCCTGATTTGTCCTATCGATTACGAATTTTAATTGACTGGCATTTAAATACTCCTTGATTTCGGATTTGGTTAACCGGATTAATGGTCGGACAATCTTGTTATCCCTAATCGGCGGAATCCCGGAAAGCCCCAAAGGGCCGCTGCCACGGAATAAGGCCATTAAAATCATTTCCGTGTTATCATCCAAATGATGCCCCAGGGCAATTTTATTAAACTGGTAAATTTTAGAGAGCCGGTGAAAAAAATCATAGCGAACCCGTCTGGCTGCCTGCTCCAGGGAAAGTTTATGGTTCCGCCGATACCTTTGAACATCCGCCGCTTCTATATAACAAGGAATATTGAGGTGCTTTGCAAAAGATAAAACAAAAGCCGCATCCTTATCCGAATCTTTCCCCCGGATACCGTGGTTTAAGTGGGCGATACCCAGCCTGAACGAGAACTTCGGTGATATTTTGCTTAGGACATGAAGAAGCGCAATAGAATCCGGCCCACCGGAAACACCAACAAGAACGTTATCTCCCTCTTGAAGCATGCTGTATTCTTTAATGGTTTGCTCTACGGTTTTTAACACATATGCTTCAATTCTCTTCCCCTGATTGTCCATCAGTGGTTCCACCAAAAACCGGTTTAATTTTTGTTTTTTTAAAGCTCCCTGCAGCAAGCCGCAGGGAATTTTACGCCGTCAGGAATATTAACCCGTATTAGATTCGCCCGTAACCCCGCAGTCCCGCAGAGCGGGAGCAAATGTGCTCGATATTGCGGTTTAAAAATTGTAATTGGATAGACAACCTATGACAAGCATTCGTCAGATGTCAACCAAAAACACTGAATGTTGGGTATGTTACAAAGGTACCATGCCGAGTAAAAAAAGATTTAGCATGATAAATCGGGTGGTGTGCATTTTATCCTTGATATATTGGCTATCTAAATTATATTAACGAGTGGTTGTGCTAGGCGGGGAGCTAGCGGTGCCCTATACCCGAAATCCGCTTTATGCGGGGCTGAATTCCCTCTAAAGGGTTTAAACTGAAGGCAGGCCATTCTGACCGGCCGCTGCGCAACAAACGGTCACGAACCTCGTCAGGTCCGGAAGGAAGCAGCGATAAGTGATTTAGTTTGTGTCGTGGACCGTTCCCGGTCATGTTCATGGCTTGTTTTTCAGAAAAAGATTCGATAGAGGGTGCACAACCTGTTCCAATAGCCTCCCTTGAATGATCCAATATCCGCGACCTTTCTAACAGGTTTTTTCTTGTAAAATCTCATAATTACTGCCTTGACAATGGCTTATCCAGTATTATGTTTCAAAAAGCGCGATGCTTTGGTCACAATATTGAAGCCACCCCATAGCAAGCTACGGGGAATCTTCCAAGTAAGGATTTTAGACTATTTTTATTTCGCTCGCTAAACCCGTAGCAAGCTACGGGGAATGCGCTCGCATTGCTTGTTCAAGTCGCTAAGAATGAACGAGGAGATTACAGCTGAAAATGACTAAAGAAAAGAAAAAAATGGGTATTAAAAACAAAGATGCGGTTGAAAATGAAGCTTTCTCTGCCGGTGACGATGCCCCTCAAGGTAAAAGCTCACCGGATATAGATAAGATGATCAACAATCTGAAAGCAGATCTCGAAAGCGCCCAAGAAGAAGCAAAACAAACATATGATCGGTTTTTGAGGGTTTCAGCCGAGTTTGAAAATTACAAAAAACGCTCAGCGCGTGAAACGGATGAATTTAAAAAATATGCGAATGAATCTTTGATAAATGCGCTTCTCCCGGTGATAGACAACCTTGAACGGGCCGTGAACTCATCTAAAGAAAACAATTGTGATAATGATTCATTGGTGGATGGCGTTGTTTTAATATTAAACGAGATCATTAAGGTTTTGGAAAAATCCAATGTTAAACCGATTGAATCTTTGGGAAAGGCTTTTGACCCTAATTTTCATCAGGCGATGATGCAGAAGGAGTCTGATGAACACCCGGACAACACGGTTTTACAGGAGTTACAGAAAGGATACCTGATCCATAATAGGTTACTCAGACCTGCAATGGTTGTTGTTTCTAAACACAAAAACAAGGACAGAAACTGATACATCCGAAAAAAGTAAGATTTATTTAAATAATCAGGTGATATTTTAAGGAGGAGAAAATGGGCAAGATAATAGGAATTGACCTTGGTACGACGAACTCATGTGTGGCTATCATAGAAGGAGGCGATCCAAACGTAATTACCAATCCGGAAGGCGGCCGTACAACTCCCTCAATCGTTTCGATATCAGATAACGATGAGAGGCTGGTCGGTCAAATCGCAAAACGACAGGCCATCACCAATCCTGAAAATACGATCTTCGGAGTAAAACGGCTGATCGGAAGAAAATATGCCTCTCCTGAAGTGCAGAATGATATCAAGATTCTCCCATACAAAATCGAACAAGCTGAAAATGGGGATACCCGAATAAAAATGCGGGACAAATACTACAGTCCTGCAGAGATTTCATCTTTTATTCTGGCGAATATAAAAAAGACGGCAGAGGAATACCTCGGGGAAAAAATTACCGACGCCGTCATCACGGTACCGGCATATTTCAATGACAGCCAGCGGCAAGCCACTAAAGATGCCGGAAAAATTGCCGGACTAAATGTCTTAAGGATTATCAATGAGCCCACCGCCGCTTCACTGGCCTATGGACTGGATAAAAAGGGTGAGGAGAAAATTGCTGTTTTTGACCTTGGTGGAGGGACCTTTGATATATCCATTCTTGAAATCGGTGAGGGTGTTTTTGAAGTCAAGGCAACCCACGGAGACACCCATCTGGGTGGTGAAGACTTCGATCTCAGACTCATCGAATATCTTGCTGATGAATTCAGAAAAGACCAAGGAATTGATTTAAGAAGTGATAAGATGGCGTTGCAGCGACTCAAAGAGGCCGCTGAAAAGGCGAAGATGGAGCTGTCGAGCTCCATGGAAACGGATGTGAACCTCCCGTTCATTACGGCAGACGCTAGTGGCCCCAAGCATTTGAATATCAAAATCACCAGGGCAAAGCTGGAGACCCTCATAGGCGACCTGCTGGACAAACTGGAACAACCTTGCCGAATTGCACTTAAAGATTCGGGCTTAAGTCCCAGTGATATTAATGAAGTTATACTGGTTGGTGGAATGACCCGTATGCCGGCTGTGCAAGAACGGGTTAAAAATATTTTCCAAAAAGAACTGCACAAAGGCGTGAATCCGGATGAGGTCGTGGCGATGGGAGCTGCCATTCAGGGTGGCGTTCTAAGAGGAGATGTAAAAGACGTATTACTCTTAGATATTACTCCGCTTTCCTTGGGAATCGAAACTTTAGGCGGCGTCATGACGAAGCTGATCGATAAAAACACCACTATACCGACGAAAAAGAGTCAGACATTTTCGACGGCGGCAGACAATCAGCCGGCGGTTTCCATTCATGTTTTGCAGGGTGAAAGAGAGATCGCGGCAAATAACAAGACATTGGGCCGTTTTGAGCTGGTAGGCATCCCTCCCGCATCCCGGGGCATACCGCAAATTGAGGTTGCCTTTGACATCGACGCCAATGGAATCGTTAACGTGTCGGCTAAAGACATGGCCACGAATAAAGAACAGTCCATTCAGATTACGGCTTCCAGTGGATTGTCTCAGGAAGAAATTGATAAGCTGATCAAAGAAGCCGAACTCCACGCAGACGATGATAAAATAAAAAAAGCGCTGGTTGAAGCCCGCAACGCTGCTGATGCATTGATCTATTCAACAGAAAAATCGGTAAAGGACCTTGGCGATAAAGTAGACGATGCAACCACGTCACAGATTGAGAGTTCGGTTGCCGATCTTAAAAAAGCCATGGAAGGTAGCAACACGGAAGAAATCAAGCAGCTAAGCGAGGCCTTATCCCAGGCTTCCCATAAGCTGGCGGAAGCCATGTATAAGGAAGCATCCCAGCAAGGACAAGAACAAGCCGGAGCAAATGCTGAACACATGGGCCAGCAAGCCGCTTCATCCCCTGAAGATGATGTTGTGGACGCTGATTTTGAAGAAGTAAAAGACGATAAATAATTAACTGAATATCCGCAGCAGTAGCCCCGGAGCGAGACCTTTAAAAAATGTTCATTTTTCAAAGGTCTCTCGGTTCATCGGCTTTTCCGGCCTGTCCGCGTTAGGTTATTTTGAAAAAAGACTCGTCAAATTCTTCCGGTTTTTTTTCATATCGCCGGTTTAGGATAGGAACAATCGTATTGTCGTAAATCTCAAAAAGATCCGGACTTATGGGTATGCCGGCCTTGTGGAATACCTTGACAATTCCCTTCGGTGAGGGAGGGCATCCTTTCACGGCAAACATCTCATTGATGTCCGGATTGTCCTTGTTTGCCTCATAAATGCATTTCCCTAGCAAAATCGTCTTCTTTTTCCCCGGCGTCGGCTTCATTGTCTTTCCCGTAAGTACTTCAACATCATCCCAGGGATTTCCATCCCAGGCAGAAACTAATGCGGTTAATATCGGACTGGTGAATCCGGTACAATAGGTGCACATGGTAGTATCGGGTTTTGGGAAAGAAATGCCTTTAACTCCGTATTTCGCTAAATAGACAGGCATCTCACCGCCGTCAGCATATTTAAAATCGACTTCATGAGAAGCAGAAACCTGATTTAAAGGTTCCCCGACAAGCTCTATATCCGAAAGATCAACAGCACGGCTTCGGCTTTTAGCTGCATGAACCAAGTGCGGTACGTCGGACGCCTCGAAGCCCAAAACTCTCGCGCCTGCCAGATCCGCGGATAGAACGTCCGAGGAAGCAATCAAAATATTACTTCTTCGAGCACGTCCGTCATAGCCGGGACCTAATTCAAGGCTGAATATCCCGTCAATGAGCGTAAACATCGGCGGCATGCGGTTCGCAAGCTTTGCCACCATGAAATCAAGGTCTTTCTGGTTATCGGGACTGTGGCTCTTTTTTCTGGATTCGATATCAATGGTTCCCTTAAGATTCTTTATCCCCAGGCTGACGATTGTTTGGCCATGCGTTTTTAGTGCCGGCAGGTTCACGACAAAATCACTGTTCACGATATCGGTGTTAAAGTTCAGTGTCACATCATCACCGAGGTCCACCTTCTCGAAAGGCCGGTTAAAAATATTTAGAATTTTTATTCCGTAGCGTTTTTTAAGTGCGTTGTAACCCAGCGTTTCAAATGCGTGCGCCTGGAGACCCTTTACTTTTGGCTTTGTAATGACGGTACCTTCTCCAATAGTGATGTCGTCGATCCCATGTTCTTTCAGGAGAACGACCATATCCTCAATGACACGCGATGTGGTGATTGAACCATATTTTGGAATAGCATAATCTTTATTCCAAAATACAATATTCGGTTTAATGAAAACCTTGGTTTGGGGCCTAAAATGATCCAGACCTCGTGAAAGCTCAACTGCCTTCCGTACCGATTCAATAGGGTCGCTATATTTCACAATCGCCACAAGAAATTTTTTCATACTTTTTTTTCCTCCTGGTTAAACTTTAAAGCTCTCTGCCACACCGGCATACATTTTCCTTAGCTTGCGTTTTTCAATTTTACCGGTGAGATTCCGGGGAACATCAGCGAATATAATCCGTCGAGGCCGTTTGTACCTGGCCAATGCCATGCAATATTCGTTTATCTCTTCTTTTGTAAGCACTTGACCGATCTTTACCTGAACAATGGCAGTCGCAATTTCCCCCAGTCTGAGGCTGGGCAGGCCGATTACCCCCACATCCTGAATTTTGCGATGGGCTTGGAGGAAATCCTCGATTTCTACAGGATAAATATTTTCTCCGCCGGTAATAATGATATCTTTTTTTCTGTCCACCAACCAGATAAACCCGTCTCCATCCTGGCGGGCGATGTCTCCGGTATAAAGCCAGCCGTTCTTCAATGCGCTTTGTGTGGCTTCCGGATTCTTATAGTATGCCTTCATTACCCCCGGCCCTTTGATCACCAATTCACCAGGGCTCCCTGGAAGTAATGGTTTAGACTGATCATCCACAATTTTAAATTCCCAGTCAAACCCGGGGATACCAATAGCACCGACCTTGCTCGTGTTGTTCATTCCCAGATGAACACATCCCGGTCCTGTTGATTCCGTTAGCCCGTAATTCGTGTCATATTGGTGATGGGGAAAAATTTTCAACCATTCCTTCACCAGGCTGGGGGGGACCGGCTGTGCCCCGATATGCATTAACCGCCATTGATCCAGATTGAATTGCTGTAATTTCAATTCACCACTTTCAATGGCAAATAGAATGTCCAACGCCCAGGGAACCAGCAGCCAGACAATGGTCACTTTTTCTTCTGAAATCGTTTCCAATATCGAGCGGGGGTCAACCCCTTTTAAAATAACAGCCTTTGCCCCCACCAAAAAATTTCCGAACCAATGCATCTTTGCACCCGTGTGGTAAAGTGGCGGGATACAAAGAAAATTGTCCTGATGCGTCTGCTGGTGATGGTTGTTTTCCAAATAGCAGGAAAATTCCAAATTTCTGTGGGTAAGCAGCGCCGCCTTGGGTGTTCCGGTGGTCCCGGATGTAAAATACAACCCGGCCTCATCGGTTATTTCTATCTCCACACAAGGATCTTCAGGAGATTGGGTCGAAAAAACATCTTCATAAAATTCGGCGTAATCGGGTTTTATCGATCTCGGACCTACAAAAATATAGGTTTGAACGGTTTTATCGAGATCCGCTTTAATTGAATTGATTCGATCAATAAATTCCTCACCGAAGATAAACACTTTGGCTTCTGCTGTTTGGGCACACCGTTTTATGGTTTGTGCAACAAATCGAAAGCTCAGCGGAACCACCCATGCCCCTGCCCGCAATATCCCAAAATAGATGGGCAACCATTCAATACAATTGGTCATTAAATGAATGACCCGGTCACCCTTTTTTATTCCTTTGTTCATTAACGCTTGCGCCACCCGACTAGCCTGGTCATCAAAGGCTTTCCAGGTTATTTCTTTTCTTTTGTGCTTTGCCGGCTCTCGCTCAATGATAGCTGTCTCATCGCCATACATGCGCGCATTTCTGGCAAGTATTTCCATGATCAGCATGCGTATTTCTCTCCATTTCCCCTTGGTCAAGCAAGCGTAAAGTTGATCCGGCCTTTCAGTGAGAGGATCAACCGGAGATTTGGTCCTCTAAAAACAAACATTCTTGTGACGCCTGCCTTAACGTCTCCGTCAAATTAAGAACCCGGGGGCCGTTGAGGCTGAGCCGAATGGAAACCCGTTCGCCTTCGGTCACTGTGATCTCACGTTCCCCATCCAGTGCAATTACACAATGGGACGTTTGAATGGCTATGAATTCTTCAGGTTCAAATATGCGGTGTGATTGAATGGGCACCCACCGAACCAGTCCCGGTGCAATGGGCGCTCTGACCTTTCTTTCACCTTCTCCGATAATGATATGCAGGCCCTTACCGGAATCAACCGGCAATTGACATATATACCCGCCTAGAGAAGAAAAACCGATGTTCCCCGGATCAGCCCGGGTCAGAAAAACCTCTTTCAGTGTCGAAATATCCCAAATCGCGCGGGAAGCAATAAATTCAGAAGATGTGACAACCGCATCAACCAGCGCGATATCCAAAAGCTCCGAATCCTTCCAAATCTCCAAACGAGGGGCTTTATGCGTCAACGTATCAACAGAAAAATCATTTGAAGCCACCACTCCGGCGGCAATTCCCGCCAAAGTCCCTTCCACCATATAGCAGAATGCATTATTAGTACCGGTAGCCACGGATAAAAGCGGCGTTTCTTCGCTGCTTTTTGATACGACACGATTGGTACCGTCACCGCCAAGCGTAATGATGCATGCCACACCCATTTCAGTCAGCAATTCCGCTGCGTGGGTTGAGTCATCTTGGGTATTCTCCAGTCTCATGTCCAGAAAAGATGCTTTAAGAGAAACATCCAGCCGGTCCAGGGCCAGTCGGCCGATGCCGGCGTTTTCAGGCATAATATAGACTTCTTTTACTCCCATTGAATCTAAACCGAGCAAAATCCGTCTGACGATATTTATCTTCTCGCTGTTGGGAACTACAGAGCCATAAGCGACCAATCGCCGAATATCTTTACCTGAAACCGGGTTAGCTATAATTCCGATCGGTTTCAATCTATATACCCCTTACGTTATGACTTGATTAGAAGCTCCCCCCACTCATACTGCGGGGGGAGCGGGCTCGCTGTTTCGGTTCATGACCGATCGGACTCAATCTGTCAACCCTTTTGTTCAATTAAGGAGGGCAAAAAAGGAGGGCAAAAACGGCAATTACTGGTTTAATGTATGATCAAGGTTGTCCAATCGATCTTGCTCCACATCTGTTACTTCGCGCGCTTTTTTAACGGATTCCAGCATCCGATCCGAAATTTTTTTAGATGTCTCATCGCTTAGCTTTTCAATCGCCCCCTTATCCGATTCCATACGCTTGTTATCAGAACAGGACAAGAATCCGACACTAACTAATAACAAAACCAAGACAGTTACGCATATTTTTATCATCATCACCCCCGTATGGCGCCATTCTGATACGAACACCTTGTATTTCATTAAGACCAGCTGATTTTCTTTACAAGCTCCTCGAGTGTACACGATTTTAACGATATTGATCTATGGAGCGGCCTCCAATCAGAAAAGCTCCCTGACCCCTGATTTTTTTTGGAATCGATAATATTTTATAAGCCGGCCAACAGAACCGGCTGCTCTGCCGGGACTGCTATATACGGGAATTCCTGCAGCGACCAGCGTTGCTTTACTCTCTGAAAGGCATTTTAATTTTTCATCTAAAAAATCACTCGGGCTTAAAACACCGGTGTTGAGCACCGCTACAATCGGATTTTTTTTAATTCTATCCAAATCAACGATATTTTTAGTGTAATTCCGAAGATGCCGGGCGAGTTCAAATTTTGTTCGCGGTGCGCCGATGGAAAAGTTGGCCACAACAATATCAAAATCATCACCAAGCGCCATCATCTTCATTATCTCATCATTTAAATTTACACCAAACGCCTCTTGTGGCAAGATGGATATATCCACTGGGTTGCTCAACCAACCCCACCACAGTTCAGGCAATGTATGTTCTATTCTTTCATTAATTTCTTGCGTAAGCGGAACAACCTGAAAGCCGGCCTCTTCCCACTCGTCCGCGGACAGCACGCTTTGACCTCCGCCCCCTCCAACGATACCCACTCGACCTTCTTTTACCGGCGGCAAAAAATAAAAGGAGACAGCCAAATCAATCATATCCTCTATTGACTGTGCCGGAACAACTCCTGTCTGTCTTACCGCAGACTCCCATACTTTCAAGCTTCCCGCCATTGAAGCTGTATGCGACGCCGCTGACCTTGATCCGGCATCACCCCGACCGGCTTTTAAAATAATCACCGGCTTTATAGCCGTTGCCCGTCTTAATGCACGGACAAATTTTTTACCGTCTTTTATCCCCTCAATATAACATGCAATGAATTGGGTCTCTTCATCATCGGCAAGATATTCCAACAGGTCAGACTCATCAATATCCATGGCATTACCATAACTGATGACCTTACTAAACCGAATCCCGCGTAATGCGGCGTAGTAAATGAATTCCGAGCAGGCCCCCCCACTTTGAAACACCAGGGCCATCTTTCCAGATTCAATAGGAAAATCGTAACCAAAAGCCATCCCTTCACCGGGATGGTAAATCCCCATGCAGTTAGGCCCAATGAGTCGGATACCCAGGGTACGCGATAGGCGTGATATCTCCACTTCCAGCTGAGCCGCATCCGCTTTTCCGGTCTCACTGAACCGCCCGGTAAATAAATGAACCACTTTAACATTTTTCTCTGTACATTCTCTCAAGAGGTCAGGCACTTTTATAGCAGGGAGACAACAAATCACATAATCCACCGGCTCGGGGACGTCTTTTAAATTAGAATACGCCTTATACCCTAAAACTTCAGAAAACTTGGGTGTCACCGGGTAAATTTTCCCTTTAAATCCGTAAGTTTTTAAATGATACAAAAAGTTGTATCCCATTGAAAAGGAGTTCTCGGATGCACCCGCCACAGCAATCGATTGAGGGTGAAAAGCGGCATTGATGTGATGATCACTCATGGTATTACCTAACCGTAAAATCTGATGTCTATATTTTTTAAAGATGTTAAAACCTGTCCAAACATATTTGAAACTTATCCTTACATATAGTGAGCCGGCACGAATCTGGCCCGGACAAGCCGGAAGGCGCCCTGTCATTTGTCCGTTTTTTTCTCTCCCCAAATTTTCTGGCTCCTCTCGATCTTCTTTTTTGCCGTCTTCCAGGTGTTGGTAGTCAAAAAAGACTGCTCCCACTGCCCAACCATTTTAGTATACATAGAATAGGGAACGGCACAACTTAACTCATCGGTCTTAAAAAATTGACGGCAAGAGGGATCAAAACCACCCAAAACCGCATATTCTTTTCCTTCATTAAGATATTTCATGGGCCATGTGACAATGCCGGAACAACCCGGACCAAAGGGCGACCGAAACGAATCAATGTCTTCAGAAATAAAGGCAACAAGAGACCGAAGACCGGTGAGGACTTCCGGTCGAGCAAAAAATATCACCACTTCAGGTGTTTCATCACCCCGGAACTGATTTATGGGCTGAATTACACAGAAACGTTTCGGTGCAGGAAGGGGATCGGTGGCGTCAAAGAAATCGCGAGCCAAATCCGGGGATGCTTTATACTGTTCCCCTTCCAAAATTTCAGGTATTCCGGTCGAAATAAAATAAGGGTGCATATTCAAATAAGGTTGCAGATATCCGAGATAAAAGCATCCTCCTATGCAACCGAACCGCTCCTTATTAAAGTATGCAACGGTTTTTTTCTTTCGCGCCCGCCAGATGACACCCAAAACACAGGAAAAATTTTTTTGAATGCTCTCCCAGTCCAACTCTCCTTTCTCTTCCGCCTCGCGACTGACGGGTGCTTGCGGTTTAGGAGAAATACCTTCAGACGGCTCGATATCGGTGTAATAGACTCCCATTGGTACTTCGTCAATGCCCAAAATGTTTAGTAATCCGGAAATATCTCGGGCTAATTCTTCTTTAATATTTTTCATAATTATTTCCCCCTTTTTACTTGTTGATACGCCCGAATCCCCATGAAAAATTTCGTTTGAACATTTCATGCCCCCCTACCCGTACGCCATGAAACATGATCTCCGCCATTTTCGTTTCATTCAGCAAGCGGGCGACATCCATCATGAGTTCCGCGTCGGCAACCAATCTTTCGACATCCTCTCCGGGGTATCCCGCCCAGTATTTCAGGTCGTGTATGAAACAGGCACTATACAGGCTAATCCCGTCCCAAGCATCAACCCACATGGAGCATCCGTCACTCTTAAACGGTTTTACCGGCGGATCATTCTCGATTTTAACCCATAAATCATGAAGCCCGTAAAACTCGCAGATTTTTTTAATTTCCGAAAGGGATACGGCTTCTCCATTTTTCGGCAGATCCATTTTTGCTATCCTTCTCTCTTGGAATCGGTCATTCCTCTATCAACTGTTTATGTCGCCAGCTTCTTTCCGAGTTCCTCAGCTGCCTTTAAAAGCTCCGTGTTTTGGCTGATATCACCGGAATTTAAAGCACTGCCATAAACCATCCCAACAATATCGGCACCGACGTATCGGAAGGCATCTTGGAAGGTGCGTAATGCATTTACGCATCCAGAAGTAAAGGGATCCGTGTCTCCATATGTCATGGCAATCGCAATTCTTTTTTTAAACGCGTTTCCCCTATACGCCAGCAAGGCAAAACAACGATCCATCCACAGTTTTGTCTGGGCAGACATATTAAACCAGTAAACCGGACTGGCAATAACCCATGTATCAGATGCTATTAATTTAGGGAAAACAGTCTGCATATCATCGTCAATCGCACACCCCTTGCTATCTTCTTTTTGGCAGGCATAGCAAGATTGGCAAGGTTTGATATTCATTTTATGGATGAATAAAGTTTCACAGGAAGCACCGGCTGATTCAGCGCCTTTAACAATCTCTTGTGCCAGGATCGCACTGTTTCCTTTCTTCCGGGGACTGCCCAGAAGTACCAATACCTTTTTGTTATGACTGACATCTCCCATTATTCTACCTCCTCTTGCGTTACAGTCAACGGTCTTAAAACGTTAGGCCGCTAAAAAAAAATCGTGCGTTACGTGGTAAAAATGATTGGTATGGCGTATTAACAAAATAATTACAAACTACAACCCGCAAAGGGGGAAAAGAAAGGGCACGCCAGTGCCCCAAAGTTTCAGTTTTGTCCCGGTTCGAAGCATCGGGTTTTTTTTAAGCCATAAAAATTAACATTTTCCGATGGTCTCACGGTTTGGTGATGGAGGATGTGTCGAAGGGCTAAGTTGTAATATTTCCACGTGTTTCGTGTGTTAACAATTCTTGAGCATCAGTCTAAAATCATAGTACCGGATTAAAACGCCTCAATACCGTATCAGTGTTCGTAAAATATCCTCTTTCCCAATGATTCCAATCAGTTTTTCGTTATCAACCACAGGAAGCGTATGAAATTTCTTATCGGCCATGAGCTCGGCAAGCGTTTCAATAGCCGTGTCCGGCTTAACGGTTACAGGATTCCGTGTCATGGCATGTACAACGGTCGTTGCCGTAATTTTTTGGGCTTCTTTTTCCAACTGCTTCATGGAGGTCAAAGCGATAATGCCATCTAAAAAAGTAAACAAAGAAGGAATGGGGAGTTTCTTCTGTTGAACAATCAGGTCGCTCTGGCAGAGAATTCCCACCAGTTTTCCGGATATATCCACAACGGGGACGCCGTTAATTCGATTTTCTATGAGAAGTTCCGCGGCTCGGGTAATTTCCATATCCGGAGAAACCGTCACCAAATCTGTTGTCATGATGTCTTTTGCTGTTTTCATAGAATTAATGTGGGACTGTTTTTTATGTTGACTACCGGCCAAAGGGAAGCTCTTTGAACAATTCCTTTGCCCTTTTTTCTAAACTTTCAGAATCTTCTGGAGAAGCCCCTCCGATGTCAAATATCTTTTTTAAATCACTCGGTTCGGGGATTACTCCTTCAAGGCCTTGTTTTATAACAGCATCAAGATCCGGGGCAAATTTTGGGGAAGAAAAACTTCCCGTAACCAAAATCGGCACCATAAATCCCGAGCGTTTCTGAGCATCCCCCTTTCCTTTGAGTGTAGCAACGAATGTGGGCTTTACCCGAAAATCAAGGATTTCTTTCACGATATCGGCTTGACCGCTGGCTTCCACACGAATCATCGGCGAAACCAACTTTGTTGCTGTTGTATTGATGATGCCTTTTTTAATGACTAACGGGCAATGAAATTCAGAAAAGTCGGTTCGCGGCCGTTCTTCTTCTCCTGCTTCTTCCTTTCCGAAAGCGATGTTGACATTACGGGCCATCGCGGTTAAATCAACACCCTTTATGGCACCGTCTTTGAAGAGCAGGTCTCCGCTACCGCTCAATGTGCGTTTCATTTTATCAGGGGTGTCTCCTGTCGTCTGAATATCAATATCGACTATTAGTTCTCCTTCCAGAATATCTTTTCCCAAAACGTCCTTTAGCAGCGGACTGGCCTGAATCTCATTCCCTTTAAGTTTAAACGTGGTTCGGGGGGTATTTGTTTCCATATTCATTGCCGCATTTGCGCTGACCTTTCCCTTATACATTTCAAAAAATAGTGGATCAATATGGAAAACGCCTTTATTCCCGCTCACCTTAAGTGCTAAATTCTGAATCTTGGCGTTATTAATCTTAAGTTTCTCCACCCGAATATTACCGTTTAAAACAAGAGAGCGAAAGGGTGTATAATCCATCTTTTCAACAGGGGAGGCGGGCGATTTCGTCGACGGGACCTCTCCGGTGGTCTTCGACGGCAGGTATCGGTCCAGATCGATTTGGTCCAATTGTATGTCGAAAAACAGATCCGGTTTATGGAACGCTCTCACCTTAACGACAAATTGAAGGCTTGAATCATCCAGAATAATGTTTCCGTTTGTCAGGAAAATGGCGTCGGGACCTCCTTCCAAGACGGTCTTGACGGACATTTTGGTTAACGCATTGGAATCTGCAGTACTGACTGTAAATCCCTTATTTAAAGCGCTAATCAATTTTTTTGGAGAAAAAACCTCCGTCTGTAAAGCCAGGTTGAATCGGAACTTGTCAGCAAGGTCGGACACCTTTCCTGTAAGCCCCACATTCAACTGATTATGTGCATTAAGAGAAAGATCAACGGGGATATCGCCACGGCCGATTTCTTCTCCAAGCGGCCCGATATTTCCTTCAAGTGACACCGGCATATTATCGATTTTTACTGCAATATACATATGGATCGGGTGGTGAAGGGAGATATCGTTCAGTTGAACCGTAATGTCTGAAAACTCTCTGCGACTCTCTTTTCGGTGATCAATGATGATCACGGATCCATCTGAAACCGAAAATTCACCCACTTCCAGAGACTTTAGCGAAATCCCTTTGCCGGTTTGCTCACCCGGCATTGTCTGCACCCGCAAATCCGTTTGAGATCCCTCAGAGGGGCCTTTCCAGTTGACCCGGCCATCCTTTTGCGTGATCAGCACCAGTCGAGGGCTCCTAGCAATAACATGCTTGACTTGAATATCCTTAAAAAGTAGGGGAAAGAGCTTTACGCGGGCATCAAACACCTTAATACTTATAAATTCGCTTTCTTCAAATCCTGCAGGATTTCCGATGCTCAGATTTTCAAATGATAGCACCACCCAGGGAAACAGCGAAAGATTCAACTCACCGTTGACAGCACAAGGCCTTCCCGTTTTATCGGAGAACCAGTTTTCGATTTCCGGTTTGTATTGTTCCATGTCCACGAAAAGTGGAACCAGAAGCAGTACCCCGCACACCAGGAGGACCATCCCTCCACCAATGATCACAATCCATTTTAGAAAATGTTTCAACCCTCGCCTCCCCATCAATCATTTTTTCGAAGGGATGTCGGTATGCCAGTCGCTCCCATTAACATTATCTGCAGTGTCTGGTCTGATAAACAGGCTATCGAACTGGACTTAATTCCACCCGCCTGTTTTGGGCGCGGCCTTCTACGGTCTTGTTTGATGCTACCGGTTTTGAAACCCCATACCCCACGGCAGTTAGCCGATCCTTGGCAATCCCTTTTCCGACCAGATAATTCATCACTTCGTTGGCCCGTTTTTGGGATAGGATCTGGTTGTATCGAACGGTCCCCACACTGTCAGTATGCCCCTGAATATTAACGCTCAATGAAGGATTCTTTGTTAGGACGGTCAAGACTTCATGTAAATCAGAATAAAATGAAGGCTTAATATTCCACTTGTCCGTATCAAACGTAACATTTTTCAAGACCCAGCACCCTACGGCATTTACTTTCGCTTCGGCGGGCGTTCCGGGACATTGATCTTTATCGTCATAAACCCCATCGCCATCCGTATCCAAGGGGCATCCTTTACTATCGACCTTCATACCCCTGGGCGTACCCGGACATTGATCCAAATCGTCCTTTACACCGTCGAGGTCGGAGTCTGATGCCATGGCAAACAAGACCCTTTCGACAAACTTAGCCATATCCTTTTTTGCAGCAATATCACCTTCTCGAACCATGTCTCCACAACCACCGACTTTCGCAATCTTAGTCATCAGGGTTTCACCCTCATAGCTATTTCCAGTCAGTACGGTATATATACAAATCCTATCCCCGTAAGCGTCCTTAATATTTTCAGCGGCAATAATCGGGCCGTTTCCCACACCCACACCATCACTGACAATTACCAGGGCAATCTTTCCCTCACTGGGTTTTAAATCTTCGTTCGCGGCATTGATAGCGATTTCCATCGGGCTTTTGTTTGCCACACAGGTGACCGAATCCAATGATTTTTGAAATGAATCCCTGGAATATCGTGTTACCCCATAAAGCAGCCGGGTATCCTTATTGTACAAACATTCCCCTAAGCCAAACGCCCTTAAAGCGGCATTAATGGTAATGTCCGGCATGGTATGATTCATTCGACTAACAATATTTTTGGCCAGATTAATATCCGACCTGCCATCTTCGGAGGCAGGCACGGATGAAGAGGCATCCAGTATCACATATAAGATGTCCGCATCCTGCACATACTGGCCGGTTTCCAGTTTTGGTGTTACGTTAAGTGGTGTGATAATTGTTTTTTTAGGGATTTGAGCGGCACAACTGATGATCAGGGCGAACAATGCTAACATTAAAAGAGTCCTTATGTATATTTTTGCCATGATGTTTCCTCCTCCTTAAAATATTTTAAATTTGGCGGCTCAAAGCAAACCACCACCCGAATACCGGGTGGCTTTCTTTTTCCCGCATAGCGAGAAAAACAAAAGGGCGCAATTGAGTGACCCTAAGTTTTAATTTTATCCCGGTATAAAATACCATTTTTTTTAAAAAACCAAGTAAAATTTTTATAAAAAATATCAAGTAAACTTAAGGATGTCAAAGTTTTTATTGTTCGAATTAGGTAGTGTCCGCAACTCATATGATGAAAAGGATAGCCCCCGGATGATGATTCAGCTCGTGATTGTAAACATTACCATATATAACCAATAGTTGTATTAGTTAATGCGCTTAAATCCTATTAATTTGCCTTGACATTACAGATTATGAGAATTAGTTTTCAGTTCAAATACGGTCTCTTATGCATATAGGCAGTAACTGTTTGTGAAAACAATAGGTAAATTGTAAATGCAATTGTTTTCCTATTGTCGATTGGTAATTTTCAAATACAAAAAAAAGATTAATTGCGGTTTGCTATGGGGAGTTTTACTACTGCGCGGCCTTGAGAAGGAAAATTCGCATGCCTCCGATCATATCTGTAGTCGGCAAATCCAAAGCAGGAAAAACCACTTTTATTGAAAAGCTGATCCCTGAACTAAAAAAACGGGGCTATAAAATCGGCACTGTAAAACACGCTTATCATGGGTTTGATATCGATAAAAAAGGGAAAGACAGTTGGCGGCACCAGAATGCCGGTGCGGACACGGTCATCGTATCGTCTTCCGAAAAAATCGCAATGACAAAGAAGGAAATTTTTATCGATTTAGACCACCTGCTCAAATACTTTCACGATGTGGACCTGGTCATTACCGAAGGTTATAAGCGGGAAAACAAACCTAAAATTGAAGTGTTTCGTTCCACCCAGCATAAAAAACCCCTTTGTCTTGATAATGATGAATTGATCGCTTTTGTATCGGATATTGATATGGGTTCAAACATCCCTTCTTTCGGATTGGAAGAGATTGATAAAATTACAGATTTTATAGAAAAGCAATTTCTTTCACCACACTGAACATGTTATTCATCTGCGGATTGAAATCTATAGTTAACCTGCTTTCCCGGCTTGTCCGGTTCGGGAAGTTAACCAACATATCGGGGGAAAAATGAGACTCCAAGAACAGATCAAAAAAGATCTGACGTTAGCCATGAAAGCTAGAGACGAGGGGAAAAGGGACGCTCTTCGTGTTATATTGGGAGAATTCGGGCGGCTGGAAAAAAAAGAACTTTCAGACGATGAAGTGATAAAAGTTATGAAAAAATTACTAAAATCTGAAAGAGACGTATTGGAAAAAGGGGGGGCATCCGATGACTCCGTGTTTATTCAGATCATTGAACATTATTTGCCCAAGATGGCGACTGATGAAGAAATCATTGCCTGGATTAACCTCAATATTGATTTTTCTAAATTTAAAAATAAGATGCAGGCCATGGGGGCTATCATGAAACATTTTGGTACCCAGGCAGACGGTAATGCGGTAAAAAAAAATCTCGAGAATATGTGATATGAAGTCCTAAATCTTCATGATAGGAATCGGCTAAGGGGGTGGGGGAAATGTCGAAACCGGCTTTGATTATTATTGATATGCTTAATGATTTTGTGGACGAAAAAGGGGCATTGTATGGTGGTGAAACGGCAAGGAACATCATACCTTATGTAAAAGAAAGACTGGCGTCATATCGTGAACACCAAGGCATTGTCATCTATTTGCAGGATTCGCACGATGAAAACGATAAGGAATTTGATCGTTTTCCCCGTCATTGCGTGACTAACACCTGGGGAAATGAAATTATTCCCGAACTGTCGCCGATATCCGGTGAAACAATAATCTCCAAAAAGCGGTTTAGTGGCTTTTTTGGAACCGATTTGGAAAATATCTTAAAATCCGTCGGCATTGATGAAGTGGAAGTCGTGGGGGTTTGTACTTCCATTTGTGTGATGGACACGGTGGGCGACTTGGCGAACCGGGATTATAAGATAACGGTTCCTATCAGCGGAGTAGCGGATTTTAATCCGGAATTTCATGAGTTTGCTCTAAAAAGGATGAGGGAGACATACGGAGCCGATGTAAAATGACACAGACGCAAAGCCCTGGTCCCTTGTTTACCGATCTTTACGAATTGACCATGGGGGCAGGATATTATGAACACAAGGTTTTTTCAGAGGCAACGTTTTCGTTGTTTATACGAAATTATCCCTTGGGCAGACGCTATTTTGTCGCGGCAGGGCTTGAAGATGTGTTAAACGGGCTTTCTGATTTACATTTTTCAGAAAGCGATATTGCCTATTTAAAATCAACCGGCCTGTTTTCGGAAGCCTTTATTGAATACCTAAAAGGATTTCGATTCTCTGGAAATGTCTATGCCATGCCCGAAGGAACCATCTTTTTTGCCAACGAGCCGGTCCTGGAAGTAACAGCGCCGATAATCGAAGCCCAGTTAATAGAAACTTTTTTACTCAATACCGTCGGTTTCCCCATCCTGGTGGCCTCAAAGGCGGCCCGGTGCATCCATGCCGCTAAAAATCGTCAACTGGTCGATTTCTCATTACGGCGAACCCAAGGAGTTGATCCCGGAATGAAGGTAGCCCGAAACTCCTATATCGCCGGGTTTTCTGCGACAAGCAATGTATTGGCAGGTAAAAGGTTAAGGATCCCCATATCCGGTACAATGGCCCATTCTTTTGTGATGGCCTTTGACGATGAAGTCTCTGCATTTTTGGCGTATTCTAAGACTTTTCCAATGAATTCCGTATTTCTAATTGACACTTACGATACGCTCAAAGGGGCGAGAAACGCCGTAAAAGTCGCAAAAGAAATGGAAAAAAAAGGGGCGTCTCTGGTGGGCGTCAGGTTGGACAGCGGTGACATGGCAGATTTGAGTATCAAGGTCCGCAAAATTTTTGACGATGCGGGGCTGCCACATATTAAAATTTTCGCCAGCAGCGGTTTTGATGAGTATAAAATAACAGACGTAATATCAAAAGGGGCAAAGATTGATTCGTTTGGGGTGGGCACAAAGCTCGGTGTATCCGCAGATGCCCCTTATCTGGATATCGTGTATAAAATGGTCCGATTTAAGGATAACGATGTCAGAAAATTGAGTCCCGACAAGGCGACCCTGGCCGGTAAAAAGCAGGTCTTCAGAAAATATGATGCCAAAGGTCAATTCCAGGAGGATATTATCGGGATTAGGGAAGAGCACATGGATTACGCAATTCTGCTGCTGGAAAAGGTAATGGAATATGGAAAATGCCTGCGTCCTCATCCACCTCTCGAGATAATCCGGACGCAATTCAGTGAAAACTTTGAATTGCTACCGGAAACGTATAAATCCTTAGATCATCAGCAACCGTATCCGGTTTCACTCAGCAAACGCCTGTCAGATATTCAGGAAATGGGCTTAGACCGTTAACCATCAATTTTGTTCTTTTTATGGCAAAATATGGTTAGAAATCATTTCAAAACCGATTGACGCAACATTTTGACCATATTGACTCAATCGCTAATCAGCTAAACAACTCATCAGTTTATCCGGATTCGATCAGAATTCTATTGCCTTGAGCCGTTTGCTATCAGATGTTGACTTTTTGCGAGCCCTTATATTGAAACTCCCTGAAGCAAGCTGCGGTGAATTCACTCGCTATTGCGGTTCAAAAAATTCTTGCTGTTTTGTCAAGTTGTTTGTATTATCAAATCGTCAACTAATTATCCAAAGCGTGGAGCAGCTGACCCTTTTTTATGAAACCAAAGCTGAAATTTTTTATGGAAAAGGCTTCCCACAGCAAGGCATTGATGATAGACCTTTGGTCGTAGCATACGCAGGGGTATTGTCCATTGTGAAAAAAATCGGACTCGTTGTAAAAGTTGATGGTGAGGCGAATAAAAAAGCCAATGAGCTTGAAAAGTGGCTTAGATCGAATGGCGTCGAGGTGGTAAGGAAGGAAAGTCCGCCGCCAACCCGCAGATTTTCAAATAAAAACAAAACAACGGCACCACCGAATTTATTCTGTCTTTTCGTGCTGGGAGGGGACGGCACTTTTTTAAGTGCCGTTCGGTGGATTGGTGATCGGGACATACCCATTTTGGGAGTCAAATTCGGTGAAGTGGGATTTTTAGCGGAAACCACCGAGGAGGATCTGTTTACTGCCGCCCGGTCAATCCTGAATGATAAGTTTACCATAACGCCACGCATGCGCCTGTTGGTCAGGGTTGTTCGAGAAGAAAGAGAAATTATAAACGACACCGTACTGAATGATGTTGTAATTAATAAAGGCGCGCTTGCCCGGCTGGCCAATATCGAAACTTACATTGACGACCACTATCTAACCACTTACCGGGCTGACGGCCTCGTGGTTTCAACGCCTACCGGGTCAACAGCTTATTCGCTTGCGGCCGGAGGCCCGATTGTTCATCCTGCGGTACCGGCAAGCATCATGACACCGATTTGCCCGTTTACGCTGACCAATCGTCCGCTCATATTATCCGACACCGTGTGCATCAAAATAAGGCTGGCCAAAAAATCTTCAGATATAATGTTGACTTTTGACGGTCAGGTCGGTCTTGAGATCAACGATCAGGATGAAATTTTTATTAAAAAAGGGGAATATCCCATCAATATGATCACACTGCCCGGTCAACATTATTTTGATGTATTAAAAGCCAAACTCAGATGGAGCGGCGGCCGGGTTTAACATTAGTATGTAAAATTTCGCTGTGGATCATACCCGGCGTATAAATAATATAGTGGAGGCAAAACGATGCTCCGTTCAATAACGGTGGTAATTACAGTTGGGTTCTTTTTATTGATCTCTTATCCCCCATGTACCGCATCACAGGATGTTATCGATCATGTCGGCAAAGGAACTATTAATTGGACCAAAGGGGCCCTTCAAGCGACAGGGGTTCAAGGTCCTTTAATAGAAAACTTTGGGAAACCCGTAAACTGCCAAAAGGCTTTAACGACCGCTAAAACCAATGCCCATCACAACCTTCTTGAGGTGGTGAAAGCGGTTAGAATTGATGGCGCAACCAGCGTGGACGACTTTGCGGGTAATGATGATATTGTGATGGCCAAATTGATGGGCATGGTAAAAAACACCCCCATTGTTAATCAAGAATTCTTAACCGACGGAACCGTAGCCGTGACTATTGAACTGACCATTTTCGGCGGATTTTCACAATTGGTCCTTCCACGAGAAATCGAGCATGTGGAATCAATTAAACCGATTGGCAACAACCACGCCAACGTATCTCAGAGTAGGAAACCCGAACCGCTATCATCGAACCCTCAAAAAGAAATCTATACAGGACTTGTGGTAGACGCCAGGGGGCTTGATGTCAAAGCGGCAATGACACCCAAAATTCTGGACGAAAACTGGCAGGAAATATATGGGCCGGCGTTTGTAAGCCGTGAGATAGCAGTTCAAAAGGGGATGTGCCGCTATGAAAGCGATCTTCTTACGGCTCAAAACCATTTAAGCGTTTTGGACAATCCATTGACCGTTAAGGGACTTAAAACAAGGGATCCCCATGGTTCCGACATTATTATCAGCAATACGGATGCCTTAAAAATAAAAAGCGCTTCAGAGCATCTGATGTTTTTAAAACAGTGTCAGGTAATCATTGTGGTTGATCAAAAAGACGGTAGATCAAATAATCCTTAAACAACCCATCTTCAGAGGGTAGGCCATGATATCGAATAAATTGAATCTGATATTAACGACATGCCTGCTGCTGCTGCTTTCAGCATGTGGTCTAAAGGAAGGGCCGCAGCCATTATTAGATACACCCGGACGTCATGCAACCAATGGGGTGCGATTTTTGAAAGCAGGCAAGATTGAACCTGCGAATTATGAGTTTGGTCGGGCAAAGGAACTGTCCCCTTCATTTTCACCCGCATATGTAGGCTTAGGTCTGGTTTACGGGTTTAAGAATGATTTTAAAAATGGTTTTGAGGCCATGAATAAAGCCGAACGGCTTGCTCAGGGAAAAGTCCAAAAGATAGCCGTGCAAGTGGGAATGATGAGGCTCTATATGATGGGAAGAGACCGGGTGGACCAAGATTGGTTAAAGCGAGTTGAGGTATACTTTGATCAAGCCGTTGCCTTTGCCCCGGATTTCCCTGAAGCTTATTACTACATGGGGATAGCTTATAAAATGGCCAATAAATTCCAAAAGGCGGCAAAGCAATTCGTTAAGGTGATTGACCTGGACAAGGCATATGCCGAGGAAGCTGATAATGAATATTCAACCATCCGGTGGGTCGAAGCCATCGGCCCTTAAGTCATGCGGTTTTTTTTATAAAGCCACCATCGCGTTATGTTCCCATGGTCCAGGATCTTAAGTATTTTTTCTGTTCCGGTGTCAGCCTGTCAATTTCAACACCCATGGAAGCAAGCTTTTCCTTGGCGATTTGCGCATCAATTTTTTCCGGAACCGGATAGACGTTATTTCCAAGTGTGTTTTTGCTTTTCACCATATATTCGATACTTAAGGCCTGATTGGCGAAGCTCATATCCATCACACTTGACGGATGGCCCTCGGCGGCTGCCAAATTAATCAATCTGCCTTCCGCTAAAACGTTAACTCTTTTTCCGTTTTCCAGGACATGCTCTTGGACATGCGGTCTAAGCATTCGCTTTGATCGGGTAATGCTGTTCAACCCTTCCAGATCCAATTCAACATTGAAATGCCCGGAATTACAGACAATAGCGCCGTCCTTCATCAGTTTGTAATGGGACTTTCGGATGACATTGATATTGCCGGTAACGGTACAGAAAAAATCTCCGACCTTCGCCGCATTCTTTATGGTCATAGCTGTAAATCCATCCATAATCGCTTCCAAAGCTGTGATAGGATCCACCTCGGTTATGATTACGTTTGCCCCCATTCCGCGCGCTCTCATCGCCAGTCCCCTGCCACACCACCCGTAACCGCAAACCACAAAATTACTTCCGGCCACTAGCCGGTTCGTGGCCCGAATAATACCGTCCATCGTGCTTTGACCGGTTCCGTATCGATTGTCGAAAAAATGCTTTGTCTTGGCATCATTTACGGCGATGATGGGGTACTTCAGAACACCGTCGGCAGCCATGCTTTTTAACCGGATGATTCCGGTTGTGGTTTCCTCGGTCCCGCCCCTTACCAGGGTTATCAGCTCCGACCGTTCGGAATGCAGGGTGGAAACCAGATCCGCACCGTCATCCATGGTGAAATGGGGTTTTTCGTCCAGCACGGCGTTGATGTGTTGGTAATAGGTCTTGTTGTTTTCGCCATTAATGGCAAAGACCGCAATTTTATCGTTTTTGACCAAAGATGCGGCCACCCCATCCTGGGTGCTTAACGGATTTGAAGCACAAAGAAATGCCGTTGCGCCGGCTGCCTTTAATGTCTGCATCAGGGAAGCCGTTTCAGTGGTCACATGCAGACATGCGGCGATGCGAATACCGCGTAATGGCTTTTCTTTACTAAACCGATCCTTAATACGGTTAAGCACCGGCATATTTTGATTTGCCCATTCAATACGGAGTGCGCCATCCTTTGCCAATTTAACATCTTTGATATCACATTTCATAATAAATCCATTCCTCTCTGGTTAGCTTTTTAAATGCCGGCCTTCTCTCTGATGATGTCTACCATATTGGTTTTTTCCCATGAAAAATCAGGATTGCTTCGGCCAAAATGACCGTATGCCGAAGTGGCACGATAAATCGGCCTCAACAAATCAAGATACTCAATAATGGCAGCGGGTCTAAAATCAAAAACGTCGTTGATGATTTCTTTGATTCGTTTTTTAGGAATTTTACCGGTCCCCATGGTGTTCACCAAAATGGAAACCGGTTCCGGAACCCCGATGGCATATGCCAGCTGAACTTCACATTTGTTTGCCAGACCGGCAGCGACAATATTCTTTGCCACATGCCTGGCCATGTAAGATGCACTCCGGTCGACTTTAGAGGGATCTTTACCGGAAAAACAACCGCCGCCATGACTTCCCTGACCACCGTATGTGTCCACAATAATTTTTCGTCCGGTCACTCCGCAATCGCCCATAGGGCCGCCAATTACAAATCGACCGGTAGCGTTGATATAATATCGGGTTCCTTCATCAGTCATCTCATCAGGGATGACCTTTTTAATCACTTGCTTAATGATGGCTTCTCTGAGTTCCTCATATTCAACGTCCGGCTTATGCTGTGCGGCAATCACCACCGCGTCGACCCGCTTAGGGGTACCATTTTCATACTCAACGGTAACTTGAGTTTTTCCGTCCGGTCTTAAGAAATCCAGAGATCCGTTTTTTCGGACTTCCGTGAGTCGTTTACATAACTTATGGGCATACATAATGGGCATCGGCATGAGTTCAGGCGTTTCATCAGAAGCGAACCCGAACATCAGCCCCTGGTCACCGGCCCCCTGGTCTAGAAATAGACCTTCTCCGACATTGACACCTTGAGCGATATCCGGAGATTGATGATCAATACTGGTTATAACGGAACAGGTTTGCCAGTCAAAACCCATTTGTGAAGATCGATATCCGATTTCACGAATAGTATTCCTGACAATTTGAGGTATATCCACATAACAATCCGTCGTGATTTCACCGGCAATAAAGGCAAGTCCGGTGGTTACCAAAGTTTCGCAGGCCACACGGCATTTCTTGTCTTCCGCGATGATGGCATCCAGTATGGAATCGGATATGGCATCCGCAACCTTGTCGGGATGCCCCTCGGTTACGGATTCGGATGTAAAAAAGAATTGTTCGTTGCTCATACGGGTTCTCCTTTAGTTGTATAAATTTAAAGCACGTTTTTTTATGGTAAAAAACAATCTGTATGGCTCATTAACTCTCCAATTACAAAAAGTTGCAAGTGATTATAGTGTCTTGCAGCAAGCTTCGGGGAACCGCTCCCGCTTTCGGTTCAACGGGTTAAAATTATGTTATCGATCAAGCGGGTCCTTCCGATTTTAACCGCAAGCGCCATCACCACGGCCCCCTGAATGATGTGAACATCTTCAAGTGTCTTAGGATCGCAGATGTTGATATAATCGATGGCGGCCTCCGGATAAGACATAATCAATTGTCTCGCGTCGTCTATTATCCGATTTGCGTCGATGATTCCGTTTTGTACCTGCGCTTTCGCTTTTTGTAAAGATTTATAAAGAGAACTTGCTGCAGGTCGTTCCCCCGGCAAGAGATAAGCATTTCGAGAACTCATGGCAAGCCCGTCTGGTTCTCGAACCGTCGGGACACCGATGATATCGATATCAAAGTTCAGGTCATTAACCATTTTACGAATAATCGCGAGTTGTTGATAGTCTTTCTGACCAAAAATAGCAATGTGGGGCTTGACAATGTTGAATAATTTGGAAACGACAGTAGCCACCCCCCGAAAAAAGACCGGCCTCGAAATTCCACAGAGATGCTGCGGTAGTTTTTCCAAATTGACATATGTTTGAAATTCTTTCCCATACAATTCATCGACAGTGGGATTAAAAACCGAATTTACGCCTTCTTTTTTCACAAAATCAAGGTCCCGTTCAAGGTCCCGGGGATAAGCTTCGAAATCCTCATTCGGACCGAATTGGGTTGGATTAACGAAAATACTCAACACCAATTCATCGGCACGCTTGCGACCTTCCCGCAGCAATGCGAGATGCCCTTCATGGAAAAACCCCATGGTAGGAACAAATGCAATGGTCCGGCCATGTTTTCTTGTCTCGTCGGCGTGTTCCTGAAACGCCTTTGCTGACGTGATGATGTCGATGGTGTATTCCTTTCGTTAACCGCTATCCGAATAGCGGAAAAAAAGGGGCACGCCAGTGCCTCAAAGTTTCAGTTTTATCCCGGTGCGGCATTCCGGGTTTTTTAACGCCATAGATTTTAATGTTTATACCACACTTTAATGAGCGTCAAGTGAGAATAATCAGCAGCATACTTTGCCGAATAAGAAGGTTTCCGTTCAGCCTGCCGCGAAAACTCGAATCTACTCGTTTTCTTTTAATTCCACTGGTTGACATTCCAATAGGTTTTCTGTATTTTTTACCATATCCTCAGTCAGTCGTTTTTAAAGGTTTCATCGACCGATTGTTTTGTAGCCGAAGATCGTAATTTTATTGCAACCAGTTCTCTGTTTGATTTACAGAGCCTTCAAAAAGAGGGGGTAACCAATGGCAAGTGTAAACAAGGCGATTCTGATTGGAAATTTGGGAAAAGATCCTGAAGTAAGATATACGCAGGACGGTCGTGCAGTGGCGAATTTCAGCATTGCCACCTCGGAAACATGGAAGGACAAGGAGACCGGAGATAAAAAAGAGCGGACGGAATGGCATCGTATCGTGGTCTTCGGTAAGCTCGGTGAAATATGCGGTGAATACCTGTCTAGAGGAAAACAAGTCTATATCGAAGGTCGTATTCAAACGCGTGAGTGGGAGGACCGGGATGGCAACAAACGATACACCACGGAAATCGTGGCCAACAATATGGTCATGTTAGGCGCGCGCGGTGATTCGGAGGCTGCACGCCCTTCGGCCGCAAGCCCTGCTGCGGATTCGGGATATCCGGAACCGCCTACTGCCTACACCGAGAAGCCGGATGATGACATACCTTTTTAAGGTTCTTCTCCAATTTAGTTGGAGAAGAGGGTCCAATACAAAAGTGGCCTTAACAGGCATAATGCCTGAAAGGCCACTGGATTTTGTAAAACAAAAAGGGGCGGGTTAGGATATAAAAGACAAAAAGCGCATCATGTCATCTTATCGTTTTCGATTTTATCGGGTTCTTTTTTCTCGGTATCAGAAGTTGCTTTTTTAAAATTTCTTATCGCCTTGCCCATACCGGCACCTATTTCCGGAAGCTTTCCGGCTCCGAAAATAATGAGTATAATAACCAATATAATAATCAGTTCAGGCATTCCAATTCCAAACATTCAAACCTCCTCGTCATCGGACCGGATTTCTTTGAGTTCCAGGAGCAGCTGTTTAAATTCATTAGACTTCAGATAGTTGTCCAGAGATCCCTGATAATCGATCCACCTTTTCCAAAGTTCAGCCCACGAGTTATTGTGCCAGTAATTTTCAGGATTTTTTTCCCCTTTCAGTAGATGGATGTAATCGATATATTCTTCACGGCAGCTGTCACAAAAATGGTATGGCACCTTCACTGTATCCGTCGTAACCGGTTGGGGCTTTTTGCCAAACTCTATGTTGGTACCGCATTTTTCACATTTAAAGGCGCAACGGATGCACCGAAATACTTTTTGAACGGCCAGGATCTTGCGTTTTTTAATTATCGAACCCTGTTTATTTTTTTGTTGATGAAGCTTTTCGTTAAGGGATATGATATCTGCCACGATAAACCTTTACATTCTATTTTTACTTTGATGTATAGCACTTGCCCGGCTGGGTGTCAAATTATTACAAACCTTTTACGAAACCATCAATTAAAATTTTAGGTTGAATATAAATCGTATTTATGATAGTATTAATAGTTTAAATTATCAATTCAAATGAATAAGGTGTTACCCAAAATGCAAAATCAATTTCATGCGAACTGCCATTCGGTTCTTATCGGGAGTCTACCGATAAAAGAACATCGAGCGGCTATTCAACTGGTGGCGGAATACGCCGCTGAAATCCCCCTATGGGTTCAGTTGCCGATTCATAAGGCAGAAAGGATGATTGCGCAGTTCCTACCGGGCATGCCCGGACTAACGGATGACAATGGCGATTCATATATTGATACAGAGGGAACATTATTTGACGAAGCGCTTGTGGCTTTTTATGAAGAATACCTGGCCGTAATCGAGGGGAAGAAGGACATTAACAATTCCAGATTCATTCTTACCCGAGAGACTGCAGAAGGATTTTATGTGTTTTTAGATCATATCCGGACGCTATCTACCGAGCCGATTGCCGTAAAAGGTCAGGTCACCGGTCCGGTTACGTTTGCCACGGGTGTATCCGATCGGGATAAAAAAGCAATATTTTATAATGATCAGGTCCGGGATGCTGCCGTTAAATTGCTAAGCCTTAAAGCCGCCTGGCAGGTAAAACAGCTCTCTCGGTTTAATGTCCCGGTTATTCTGTTTATTGACGAACCGGCACTTGCCGGGTATGGATCATCTGAGTTGGCCACCATTTCCCGGGAAGACGTCATTGCATGTCTGGATGAAGTAATCGATGCCGTGCATGCCGCCGGCGGATTAGCGGGAATACATGTTTGCGCGAACACCGACTGGTCCGTCATTTTGGAATCTTCCGTTGATATTGTAAATTTTGACACATATTCTTATTTTGATCGATTTATTCTGTACCCGGATCAAATCAAAAAATTCATTTTATCGGGCCGGATACTGGCATGGGGAATCGTCCCCACTTCCCTTCCCGATGATATTGAAAGGGAAACAACAGATTCTCTGGTAAAAAAATGGAAAATCCAAATGAAGGCGGTTGAGGCGCTCGGGATTAAAAAAGCAACTATAGTAGCGCAATCCCTGATTACCCCGAGCTGCGGGACCGGATCTTTAAGCCCGGAGCACGCACTTAAAGTGCTTCAGTTAACTCAATCGGTTTCCCGGACGTTAAGGAAAGAATTGTAATATAACGGATAATGATTAACATAGGCGATAACTTACAATTATTAATTTATTTTGAGAGGTCTTTTTATGTCAAACAATGAATCTTATGAGAAATTTTCTGGTGCGAAACGGTACGTTTTGGACGATGAGCTTGCGAAAATTGTCAACATATCCATAGCGCTTGAAATGCCGCTGTTGATTAAAGGTGAACCCGGAACCGGAAAAACCATGCTGGCACATGCCATTACAGAAAATTTGGGGATGCCACTAATTGTCCTTAATGTCAAATCAAGTATGAAACTCGTTGATACGCTTTACCAATACGACACCTTGACCCGGTTGAACGACAGCCGTTTCGGGGATTCGGATCGTAATGTCAGTGACATTGAGGAGTACATCAAGATGGGGAAAATCGGCCAGGCCTTTATGGCCGACGAACGAACCGTCCTGTTGATCGACGAGATCGATAAGGCGGATACCGATTTTCAGGATGACATGCTGGATGTTCTGGATCAAATGGAATATGACATCATCGAAATCGATAAAACCATAAGGGCTAAGCATCGACCGGTTTTTATCATTACTTCTAATGCGAAAAAAGATTTATCGGACCCGTTCCTCGGCCGGTGCAATTTTCATCACATCGCCTTTCCGGACCCCAAGATGATGCGTAAAATTATCAAGGTCCATTTCCCCGATATTGAAAACGAACTTATGGCGAATGCCATAGCGGTATTTTATGAACTCAGGCAACTTGATGCCATCGAGAAAAAACCGGCTACCCGGGAGTTGATCAACTGGATCAGAGCACTCAATGCCGATAAGGATTTTAAGCCAAAGAAACTGGCAGGCGGGGATATTCCATTTATGGGTGTTCTGTTTAAAAAGAGTATGGATTATGAGCGAGCCGTTAATATTGTCAACCGTCAGAATCGGTATTGATCAGATTGCCGCACCCTTTCGGAAACGGTTTGTGGTTTTTCTTTAAAATATGGGGTCTCGGTATTTTTTTTAAGTTTATCCGGATAAGGAAGTTAAAAGATGTTTATCGATTTCTTTTATACATTACAAGATGTCGGCGTTCCCGTCAGCCCAACGTCATTTTTACGTCTTCATAAGGCGTTGAGCCAGGGGCTTGTGAGTTCTCTGGAGGATTTTTATATCTCTTCAAGAACGATTCTCGTGAAAAGTGAGCGTTATTTTGACATTTATGACCAAGTGTTTGCGTACCATTTTCAAGGTGCGGAAATGCCGGACATGGAAGAACTCGAATTGGACACTCTGACAAGGGCATTGCTGGACGAATGGCTGAAAGATCCCAAGGTGCTTGCCGATGCACTGGGTATTGATGAGTCGGAACTCGCAAATCTCACTCCCGAAGAATTGATCGAATATTTTAAGGAACGCTTAAAAGAGCAAACAGAACGCCATGACGGTGGAAACAAATGGATCGGCACAGGCGGGACTTCGCCGGTGGGTCACTCCGGCTACCACCCCGGAGGAATGCGCGTGGGGGGCGGTTCGCAAAACAAGTCCGCAGTAAAAGTTGCCATGGAAAGGCGTTACAAAGACTATTCTTTGCGGGGCCCGTTAACCCAATCCATGGTGGGTGAGGCCTTGAAACGGCTTCGCAATATGATAGCCGACGGGCCGGAAAACCTGGTCGACGTGGATGAAACTATCTACCAAACCATGAAAAATGCCGGAGAGATCGAAATTTTCTTTAAAAAAGATTTAAAAGACCGGCTTAAACTGATCCTCGCCATCGATAATGGCGGTTGGTCAATGGATCCTTACATACCGGTTGTTCAAACGCTTTTTGGTTACGCCAGGGATCAGTTTAAAGATATAAAAACTTACTTTTTCCACAATACCATCTACGATACGCTGTGGGAGGACGTATCACGGTATAAAAAACCCCAAAAAGTGGATGAGTTTGTTCGTTTTGATCCGGAAACGCGTCTGATTATTTTGGGAGACGCCAGTATGGCCCCTTATGAGCTCATGGCTTC
>JAUXEW010000181.1 GCA_030620375.1 Desulfobacteraceae bacterium
ACGGCTAAAACAAAATCGTTTAAAGGGGGGCGAAAATGCTGCGCAAACTGTGGAAAAACCGGCTTGAATTTTATCCTTATTTATCAATCTGCCTATTCTGGTTCTTTGGCGCTTTTTTAAGCTCACTGCAGATCCAAAACCGACCCGGAATAGTGACTTTGGGACTCATCACAATTCCCGCTTTAACATTAATTGCGGCGGCTGCCCTCAAGACATACAAAGAACTTTAACGGCACCGTGAAAAGTTAAAATCCTGATCCCTATTTTAAAATAGACCCCGAAAAAGGAGGCCGCTATGAAAAAAGTGTCCCACGCGTTTACTTATGACCACCATCAATCCGATGAGGGTAAAGTTTGGATCTATACCGCATATATCATACTTTTCACCGTAATTCTTATTTCAACCTATCTGCATCACAGCCAACCGCAAATATTAAACGTTCCCAGCAATTCGAATGTGTCCCTTTGGGATAGTCCGAAATTTGAAGATTCCCGGATTTACGAACGGATGACCGAAAAAGAAAAAGATACGGTTCGTTCGGAGGGGATTCCCAACAGCAGCATATCATCCCAGTTCATTGGTGACATTGTTACAATTTTATTAGCCTTATTATGCTTTCTTCACGCCAGAAAACATTACGGGCTCTGGCTGGCATCCTGTTTTTTCATCGGATCGTTTGTATTTACCGGTTTGGAAGAATCCATGTGGATATTAACGGAAAGATTCTTCGGGCATTCCATCGATGTTTTAGGCGGCTATTGGTTTACCAGGGGAGGATTCTGGTTTATTGAAGCCCCGGTCTCCGCATGCCTGGGCTGGTTTTTTCTCGCTTATGCATGCGTCATGACTGCCGGAAAAATATTCCCGAATATGGGGGTTATAGCAAGAGCGGCTATCGGCAGTCTGATAGCGATGACGATTGATTTATGGCTTGACCCGGTGGTCACTTCCCCGGAAATCCTTTCATGGGTATGGGCTAAAGGAGATCCATTGGTCATATTCGGAATTCCGCACACCAATTTTGTCGGATGGTTTTTGCTCATTTTTTTGTTTGCCATTTTCTGGGAAAATCTTCCGGTTATGGAAAACAAATGGGGTCGCGTAAAAGCAGGCAACCTCTTTTTTGTAATCCTTTTTGCCACGGAAGTAGCGATCTTGATATTCTTTTTTGCATGGTGTTTTGTCCTCGGGCATATTATCAATTTCGCAGGATTCGGGCCTGAATTGTTAATTCCGCCAGGATGGTAGTAAACCGCTGCCTGGCAGGTAGTTTTATTTTATGGCCAAATGCCATGATTTAAATAAACTCGATAATGAAAGGATTAAGAACATGATAAAAAAACTATGGCTAAACAGGTCGGAGTTTTACCCGTATTTTACGATCTATTTTTTCTGGCTGACTGCCGCATTTCTGACGTCATTGTCGGTTCAGAATCGACCGGGAATCGTTACGTTGGGATTAATTACCGTTCCATCAATTTTATTGATTACCATCGCTATGATTAAAACGTATGTGGAACTTCCCGATGCGATTGAGCCGGGAGAAAAAATAATACCCCCATATCAACACGCTTTTAAATACGAACCCAAACACGATAAGGAAAAAGGATTTATTTATGTCGCATGGATTATCCTTCTTGTCGTCGTTCTTTTTTCGACTTATCTTCACCACGCGCAGCCTCAAATTCTTAAAGTTCCCAGCAATACGGATGTATCCTCATGGGAGAATCCGGCTTTCAACAATACACTTATTTACGAGAGGGTCACTGATGCCGAAAAACAAAAAATTTTATCAGAGGGTATACCCGGAAGCAGTTTATCCGAACAATTCTACAATGATATCATCATCATCCTCCTCGGCGTCCTCTGTATGGTACATGCCGTCAAACACTTTGGCCTGTGGATAGCCTCCTGTTTTTTTATCGGTTCGTTTGCATTTACCGGTATTCAGGAATCCATGTGGATTTTATCCGGGCGCTTTTTAAGCGGTATCTTTACCAACCCGCTTGGCGATACGATCCATGGTTCCTATTGGTTTACCCGGGGGGGATTCTGGTTCTTTGAAACGCCTTTAGCACCCTGCATAGGCTGGTTTTTTATTGCCTATACCTGTGTTCTGGTTGCCGGAAAAGTCTTTCCAAGGATGAATCTCTTGGGGCGGGCGGTTATCGGCGGTCTAATCGCTATGTTGATCGACATGTGGATGGACCCGGCCATAACGTCACCGGAGAATATTGCCTGGGTATGGGCCAAGGGCGACTTTATGCTCTTTTTCGGTATTCCCGTCTATAATTTCATGGGCTGGTTCTGGCTGATTACCATCTTTGCCGTACTCTGGGAAAAACTTCCGCAGATGGAGGAGAAATGGGGGCGGCAAAAAGCGACATTGATGTTCTTTTTTATCTGTTTACTCGCCGACATCGCCGTTTACCTGGTCATTATAATGCCGTGGTTCGTCATTGCTCCCAATATCGCCGTCTGGTTAGGTGTCGACCAAACCATTTTAATTCCCCCGGGGTGGTAAAAATCGGATACCCCTAACCCGGACAAGCCGCCTCACACCTTTCCTTAAATGATTTGCTTTAATTTTAGCGTTCGAAACTTGAGAGAGTATGTTTAATGCCGGCTGCCAACCCGTAACCACAAAGCGGTTGAGCTTTGTATTTTGTTGTTGACATCGAATATGTTGTATTCTAATGTCATAAACAAATAAACATTCTGTTCATTTTTTCATATAGTGTTTAAAAATAACATAATGGCTAAGTTGGCAAAAAATAGACAGCACAAGCTGGAAAAAATATATGAAGCGGCGTTAGCAATTTTTTCCAAATTCGGTTTTAAAAAAACAACCATGGAAGATATTGCCAAAGAACTGGGAATGACCAAGGGCAATATCTATCTTTACGCAAACAATAAAAGAGATCTTTACGAAAAATCAATTCTGCACGCCTTATACGAGTTCCAAAATCATGTGGTTAAGGCCTTTAAGCGTGAAAGGGATGTCGTAAAGCAGATTATCTCAATGTCCCAGGCAGGATTTGAATACATTTCTAAAAACGACGCCCTCCGTTCCATAATAATCAACGACCCTGACTTGATTCGTCCATATGAAGAAGTTTTTTCGCCTGAAAATATTGAAGAGCACTATGAATTCCATGCGTTTGCCAGAGATATGTTATCAGCCGGCTTGAAACAGGGTATCAAGGAAAATCGGTTTCGGAAATTCGATGCCGATTATATCGCAGATCTGCTTTCACAGATCTATATGATGTTCATTAGGCGGAACTTTGTGATATCTAAAGGAAAGTCAATACGGAAAACGACGGAAGAAATCGTTAACCTGGTCCTATATGGTATTGTAAATAATCGGGGGGGAGATTCCCCAAAAATCACTTACAAAGGATATGTCAGTAATTAAAGCATCCTGGCCTAGAGGACCAGGTTTTTTATGTTTAAATAAATTTGATGGGTTTTGTCATAGCCGTCCACCACCGTTTTAAAAATCAACAAGCGACTATTGGCGTATGATTAACAACAGGGGGTATTTCAATGATTGTTTCCGGATGTGATGTGGGGTCGTTAACTGCAAAAGCGGTTATCATGCGAGAAAAAAAGATCATATCAGCCAGGGTTATTCCGAACAGGTCCAGGCCGGAAGAATCCGCTCAGGAAGTGATGGACATGACCATCTCTGATGCGAACATTGTGATGAATGATATCGACTATATCATGGGCACCGGATACGGCAGAAAACAAATTCCATTCGTCAACGAGATTAAATCGGAAATTGCCTGCCATGCCAAAGGTGCCATTTTTCTGTTACCGTCCGTGAGAACGGTTATCGACATCGGCGGACAAGACTGTAAGGTCACCAAGATCGACAAGGAAGGAAAAATCGTAAAGTTCATCACCAATGACAAGTGTGCCGCCGGCACCGGAAGATTTTTGGAGGTCATGGCGGATGCATTGAATGTGACACTGGATGAACTGGGGAAGCTTTCAAAAAAAGCAAAAAAAGCGGAGACCCTCTCGTCAATCTGTACGGTGTGGGCCCAGGCGGAAATCATCCGCATGATCAACGATGGACTATCAGTGGCCGACATCGGCGCTTCCATTAATGATGCCATGGCGAATCGGGTGGCCCTGATCGCCAATGCCATCGGTATTCAAAAAGACGTTTGTATGACCGGCGGGGTCTCAAAAAATATCGGCGTTGTTAAAAGCCTGGAACAAAAATTGAGCTTCAAGATTAAAAAGCCCAGAATTGATCCCCAATTGGTTGGCGCATTGGGAGCGGCAATTTTCGCAAATGAGAAGATAAAAGGGGGAAATTAAAATGATAGTTGCCGGGTGTGATGTTGGATCGTTAACTGCGAAAGCGATCATCCTTCGCGATGGGCAAGTTCTCGCATCGCATGTCATCAAAGGTCAAACCAATCCGGAAGAATCAGCTAAAACCGTATTGGAGCTCGTACTTTCCAAGGCCGGCATATCGATGGATGCGGTTGAATATTGTATCGGCACCGGGTATGGACGGAAAAAGATTCCATTCGTCAACGATGTCATGTCTGAAATTTCCTGCCATGGTATGGCCGTCCAATGGCTGGTACCGTCCGTAAGAACGATAATAGATGTAGGCGGGCAAGACGCAAAGGCTATAAGGGTCGACGAAAACGGCGATGTTGTCCGCTATGTTTATAATGACAAATGCGCTTCCGGAACCGGCAGGTTCCTGGAAATCATGTCTTCGGCCTTGGCCGTTAGCTTAGAAGACTTGGGCCGGATTTCCTTAGAGTCTGAAAACCCGATCAAAATCTCTAACCAATGCACGGTTTTTGCTGAAACAGAGGTCATCTCCCAGCTGAATAACGGGGCAAAACTGCCGGATCTTATCAACGGACTGCATCGGGCCATGGCGCACCGGGTAGCTTCCCTGGCAAGGAGTATCGAAGTTGAGAAAGAGGTTGCCATGTCCGGCGGTGTCGCCAAAAATATCGGGATGTACAAGGCACTTGAAGATGTGTTGGGGGTACACTTTTTAAAGCCGGATTCTGATCCACAGATCAATGGGGCTTTGGGTGCGGCCTTGTTTGCAGAAAAGGCTTTACGACCATAATTCCCGAGGAGGCCCTATGGATATTTTCAATAAAACCATTGACGAAATAAGAGATTTTGCCCAATCAAAGGGCTGCCGGTCATGGGTGATAGAAAAAAAACAGGCCTGGCCGGCAGGGGGAAATCGAAATATCGTTATCGGAGACGATGTGGGACTGGAGCTGGGAAATCCCGGGAAAAAATCGGTTGCCGCACTGGTTTGGACGAATGATCTGGACAAGATAACGGATGGCACGATCACGCTTGTCGGGCCGGATATCGGAGAAAACCGGGAAAAAAGTCTTCCATTCGGAAAGATCGTGTTTGTAGGTATAGAGGGTTTTGACGAGGATAATACCTATCAGCGATACATGGAAATGGAAGGCGCACGGTATGACCTTGACCTTAAAGGATACATGATTCGAGCAGCATCCAAGACTCAAAAAGAATGGTGCAGAATCAGCAATGAAGCTTTAAAACAGGGGTTTTGCTTTGATGTGATCGGATCCGCCCTGATGAAAAAGCTCAAGTTGAACGCGTATGTAAAAAAAGTTGAATTCATATTTGTCACCTCACAAACCGAAGATGTGCAATCCTTACAAACCATTACCGAACCGACGATCCGAGTTATCAGTGCCATGAACAAAATGATCAACGAAATGGCGCTGGATTGCACTACGTGCGACTATAATGACGTCTGTAGCGAAGTCAGCATGCTCAGTGGAATGAAAGACAAATTACAGAAAACGAAATCCGGAGAAGCCCCATGAACGAGACCATAACAATTGCCATGTGCGGCAAAGGCGGTGTCGGGAAAACTACAACTTCCGCTTTGATGGTAAAGGCAATGGCGGACCGGGGAGACAAAAAAATACTGGCCATA
>JAUXEW010000247.1 GCA_030620375.1 Desulfobacteraceae bacterium
TGCGTCACTTCGTGTCACTCGAACCCTTGAATCCTTGACCCCTTGTACCCTCTGGGATCACACCAGCTCAATTGGAGATAACCCATGCCTTAATTAACTACAACTAATCGGGAGATGATCCAATATTATTAATTATCAATTAGTTAAATATTAAAATATAAAGTACGGACTTAACGAATATGATCAAGAGTATGACAGGATATGCCGTTGCTGAAGAGGACAAAGAGGGGATTTTTGTGAGTACTGAAATCCGGTCCTACAACAGCAGACATTTGGACATGGTGTTGCGAATGCCCTATGGGTACCAGGTGCTGGAAGAAAAAATCAAGGAAGTGGTGCCGGAAAAAATTTCAAGGGGGCGTGTGGAAATCAGCATCCGGATAAAGGATGAATCAGGCGAAGCATGTCGGTTTGAAGTAAACATGGCAAAGGCAAAGGCTTATTACAACGCGCTTTGTTCTTTAAATGAGGGGCTTGGCTTGGATGAACAGCCGACTCTGGAATTGTTAATGCGGGCCGGGGATATCATATCTCCCGAAGATATGGGGGATTTTATCATGGAAAAAACCTGGCCTGTAATTGAAAAATGTTTAAGGAATACTTTAAGAAAACATGAACAAATGCGTAAAAAAGAAGGAGATTTTATCTATAATGACTTTGTCAAACGGCTGAACGACATAGAGTCCGGCATTGAACAGATTGAAAAAGGGACGGATGGCTTGTTAGAAATATGCCGGGAGCGGTTGAAAAACCGAATCCAGGTGTTGACCAAGGGGATGGTCGAGATTGATCCGGCAAGGATTGCACAGGAAGCGGCCTTCATTGCCGACAAGAGCGACATCTCCGAAGAAATTACGCGGGCTAAAAGTCATATTCACCAATTCAGATCCCTGATGGATTCTGATGAACCGGCAGGACGGAATCTCAACTTCCTGTTGCAGGAATTTAACCGGGAATTCAACACTATGGGTTCAAAAACCCAAAGTGCGGACATCGCCCACCTGGTTGTTGTTGTCAAGTCCGAACTGGAGAAAATCAGGGAACAGGTTCAGAATGTTGAATGATCGGCACCCATCATATTCAGCCCATGACATACCCAGGAGAAGTTGAAGATTTCCTGTCCCGCCATGATAGGGACAGGGAAGTGCGCCAAGCGATAACCATCCTTGAGGCTAAAAATTGTTAGATGTTTTATGCACATCTTTCAACACCCGCCGGTAAAGCTTTTCGATAATCTTGACCTGCCTTTCAATGGTGAATTGACTGGTTGCCGCCCGGAGAGCATGAATTCCCATTTCAGACAGTTGCTCGGGATTGGACAACAGCCCAATCAGTGCTTGGGAAAGCGCCTTTCGGTCATTGTTCGGAACTAAGCGGCCGGTTCGACCGTTTTCGACAATTTCTCCCAAAGCCCCAACTTCTGCTGCCAGAACGGGTACGGCGGATGCCATGGCTTCTAATGCGGCCCGGCAGGTACCGTCATTTCCGGGCGCAAGGATGACCTTTAAATCAAGCGCCCGGTATACTTCAGGCAAATCAGTTCGATAGCCAATAAATACGACTGACTTTCCCCAGGAAGCCTGATCAGCAAATGCCTTTAGCGATTTAGCCAGGGGACCTCGACCGGCAATTACCAGTCTGGCATCCGGTAACGCCTTATGCACGCTATCCCATGATTCCAATAACCAGTGATGGCCTCGACCGGTTTTCATTCTCGCTACAATGCCCGCAACAGGGGCTTGAAGCTCAATTCCCGCCTCTTCGCGTATTTTTTCTCTGCCTTTGTCAGGCTGATAGAGATCTGAATTAACCGCGCCCGAGATGGCGACGACCCGTGACGGGTCCAGATATCCCCGGCCTAACAAGCTCTTTCGATATCCCTCGGAAACCACTATTACGCCATCTGTCCGTCGAAGTTGCCAGCCCCGCCATCGACTCTGCGCACGTTCAGTAAATAAAGTGCGAACCAATCTAACGGACGTTTTCCGCGGGCGAGCCATGGCAGCCAAAGTATGATCATTTGTTCGGTTAGCGTGAATGATATGCACTTTATTTTCCCGCCAAATACGGTTGAGCGCCAGCAGATTCCGCAACTGTAAAAAAGGGCCTGCCGTTGCAGATAAGACAAGGTTATTATCGATCGGTACGCCATAGGGAGCCGCGCGCTGCAGTAAATTACCCCGTCGTTTAGTATCGATAGCCAGTCGAACATCATGGCCTAACTGGCATTGGGATCGGGCAAGTTGCAATACCGGTTCAGCCGGACCCGTGTATTTTGCAAAAGATAATAAATGAAGAATCTTCAATCGCCGCTCCGGCTCTAGTTGTTCTAAAGATGTTTGTTGCGCTTCCTGCATTTTTATGTTCCTGCAACCGCCGCCTGTGTTTGCACAAGCAATGCGAGCGTAACTCATTATACGGAGAAAAATTTCCTTCAGTTTGTTTCAGGCAGATTCAATTCGAATCTAACGTCACCAGTATAAACGGCTTTTCCTCTCCGATTTTCTGGGTTAAGTGAACCGTTGCGTTAACATCGTGTGTTTTCGTAAAGAGCTTCCAATCTTTTAAACGTACAATTACCCAGCCGTCGGGATGTTGATTAAAGAAAGTGCCGAGATTGGGCAGGTTGGCGTTTTTGTTAGACAGTTCAACCAGAGGAAAATCTCCGTATAAACGGTATGCCGAACGGAAATTTAGCATCCCCACCACCGGATTGTCGGACTGATGGTGAATAATTTGATTGACCTGCTCCATAAAGTTTCGGGAGCTGCGGTAAGGGTTAATCCATGGAAGAATAACCGAATAGAGTAGAAAATTGATAACCAGCATAGCGATAACCATAGCCGGGATGGAAAGCGCGAGCTTATTTTTGAAACTCGAGACCAAAATGCCGATTGAAATCGCCGTCAGTAATAGGCCGGCCGTAACGATCCATCCTCGCGGAAGCGGTGTGTCAATCCAGTCTATGGGAATCTTTACCCATTCGGCGGCAATGGCAATAAATGCCACTCCGATAATTAAGACCAATATCCCCGAAAACAGGCCGGCACCGATTTCCCACCATGACTGTTGTTTTTTTGAAAACAGAATTTCAATTTGAGCGGCGGCCAGATAGGCTGCAAAAGGGAAAACCGGTAAAATATAAATACTTCTTTTACCCTTTGAAAGACTAAAAAAAACAAGGGCAAACAGGATAACGGCCCAGGCAAATTTTTGTTGGTCATCCAAAGACCGCCGCCTCAGTCGGGTAAAGGGAATCGCGATCACTAAAAACGGTGTCCATGGTAAAAAATCGTATAGAATGGACACGAAATAATAATAAAACGGCTGGTGATGATGCCAGGCGCTGACGTAGCGTACCAGTGTTTGCTTGAAGAGCAGGTTATTCAAATAATCCCACTGCCGGTGTAACGCAACATCCAACAGCAACAACAGCAGCCAGACAACCACCGGGACCAGCCCCCATATCAATCCTTTTAAAGGAAATTTCCGCCAGGCCGAGCGGCCCTTAAATACGGCAAAGAGGCCGAGTGAGCCGGCGGGAACCAGGTATCCCACCGGCCCTTTGGTAAGAATTCCGATTCCCAGGCACATGCCCAGCCAAAACGGACGGTATCGTTTCCCGGTCATTGCTTTATAGCCGAGCAATAAAGCTGAGGTGATGAATAGGCAAAGCACCATGTCGATCTGAGCGATCCGTGCCTGAAAAAAGAATTTTGCACAACTCATCAATATAAGAGCCGTCAAGATCGACCGATGGGAGTTTTCTTCTTCCGTCTTACCCCATTGCCACATTAAAAAAATGATAATGGTAGCGGAAACCGCTGAGGGTAAGCGAGCCGTCCAGGCATTGACCGTTCCCCCTGCCAATGCGGAAAACGCCGCAATAGTCCAGAAAAAGAACGGGGGTTTATCAGGATACGGGTTGTCGTTACGGTGGGGGAGTATCCAATGGTTGTCGGTTAGCATTTCTCGGGCCACCAATGCGAAACGCGGTTCATCCGGTGCAGTGAGGTCATAACCGCCAAGGCCCAAAAAAAAGAAAACAAAAATTAAAAATATCAGGCTGATATATCCTATTTTTATGGCATTAGGGTTCATATTCATACTTAAATATTCATACTTAAATGTTGTAATTGCCGGTTTCGCATCTTAAAATCAAGGCAAATCTTTTAAGTAGTGTCCATCATTCACTTCACTTAAAACAAGCTGCTTTACAGCAATTTTAGGGAGCGAAACTTGAAAGTATTATATATAAAAACCAAAAGCAATGCCACATAAA
>JAUXEW010000230.1 GCA_030620375.1 Desulfobacteraceae bacterium
TCCTTTTTATAGGGAGGTTTCGTGATTTACAAAGATATGATCTATCAAGTAGTTGAAAAATTCGGTGACAGAGTCGGCGTTGTTTGTAAAAAAAAGACGGTATAACATATAATGACCTTCATAAGGCTTCGAATGCCATAATTGCCGCCTTTAACGATGCCGGCTTAAAAAAGGGAGATAAGATTGCCGTATATCTCGGTAATTGCCACCATTACCGGGAAATGTTTTGGGTGGCCGGCAAAGGCGGATTTGTTTTGATCCCCATCAACGGACGACTCAAGCCCCGAGAAGTTCTCTACATCATCAACAATTCCGAAGCAAAATGCCTTGTCATCTCAAAAGAGTATGAAAATGTAATCACCGAAATAAAGGATGATCTTAAGTTAATCCGTCTCTTTTACAGTGTTGATCCAAAAATAGAAGGATATACTTATACCGGTAATCTGATTGAAAAGTACCCTGCAGATGACCCAAAAGTCGATCTGAACGCAGATGACCTACTCTGGTTTCAATACACCAGCGGGACAACCGGTTTGCCGAAAGGCGCCATGCTCACCCACGGTATTGCCGGGGCTATTGTCGATATCGGCTATAATGCCATCAAAGATAAAATTCATTTCGGATCAGATACCCGGGCCTTACAGTTGCTTCCTTGTTATTCATTCTCGGGGATCGGTTTTGATTTCATGTATCAGTGGGTAGGCGCATTGACCGTGATTATGGAAGGCTTTGATCCAAGTAATATGATGGCTCTTATTGAAAAGCATAAGATAACGGATTGCCATATCGTACCGGTTATCCTTAATTTTTTATTAAACTCTCCGGATTTCGGCAAATATGATCTCGGCAGTTTGATCTGCATTACATACGGTGCGGCTCCCATGCCGCCGGAGCTTTTAAGACAGGGGATTGAAAAGATGGGGCCGATATTTATGCAGGATTATGGGGCTTCGGAAGCCGGCCTTCTAACGATCCTTGACATCGATGATCATATTATCGACGGCCCGCCGGAAAAAGTAAAACGACTGGCCTCCTGCGGGAAGCCGGTTCCTGGCGTCAGCGTTAAGGTTTTAAATGACAACGGAGAAGAAGTCAAACCGGGTGAGATCGGTGAACTGACGACTAAAAGCGATATGGTGATGAAAGGGTATTGGAAAATGCCCGATGAGACAAAACGGACTTTAAAAAACGGAAGATTTTATACCGGCGACTTGTGTACGACTGAAAAAGACGGGTATATTTACATCCAGGATAGGAAGAAGGACATGATCATCAGCGGCGGGTTCAATATCTACCCGTATGAGCTGGAAAGCGTTCTACTGGAACATCCGGCGGTTATGGACGTGGCGGTTTTCGGCATCCCGGATGACGAATGGGGAGAATCCGTATGCGCCCAAGTAGTTCTTCACAAAGGAACAGAGGCCACGGAAGTGGAAATTATCGAATTTATGAAACAAAACCTGGCCGGCTATAAAAAGGCAAAAAAGGTTGAATTTGTGGATCATATTCCTCGAACCCTGACTGGGAAGATATTGAAAAGAGAACTCAGAGAAAAATACTGGGAGGGTCGGGAGCGAAAGGTTTAGCCTCAAATAAGAGGCATGCTTGATCAAATTTTGCTCCACATTCAAGGTAGAATTTTGCGCCTTCACGATTCTCAAATTGGCATTTCGGGCATTTCATTTTTTTCCTTGTTAATATCCTCTATTGAGTTTTTCCCAGAATTTATCCAAGCCAAAATCTTCTGCGATAATTTTAAAGCAATTGTATCCGACAGCACCGCTTGCACCACCGCCCGGATGCATGTGGGGGCCGCAGAGGTAGAGACACTCGATTTCCGTCCGGTACTGGTTTGCTTCGGGAAAGGGGCGGTTGTAGCCCCGCTGGTGAAGTTTCACGGCACCGTTAAAGAAATCTCCTTCCATAAGCCGCATTTCGTCTTCCTGATCTTGCGGTGTATAGAAATAATGATCAATAACATTGTCCCAGGTCATGTTGGGCGCCCATTTTTCAAAATGCCGGATAAACTTGTCGTTGTGCGTGGTCCGAACTTCTTCCCATTCTTCACGAGTAAGCTCACTCGCCTTTGGAAAGAAGAACCACCCGGTCAGGCTATGTTTTCCCGTAGGTGCATAAGTGGGGTCCCAAAGGCTGTTGACCCAGGTCCCGGCACCGGGGATCCGAGGAATTCTTCCGTATACGGCGTCCATGCAGTATTCGATAATGTCTTTAGTGGTATCGAATCCCACAACTGTATAAAAAGTCTTGTTAATGTCCGGGTTCCATTTGGCGCTCTTGTAATCCGGCGCTTCATGAAGGGCAAGTGCGGTTGAAGCCAAAACAGCGCTGGGACCGATCTGAAAATCCTTGACCCGTTTAACCCATAAGGGGCTCAAATTTTCTTCTCCCACCATCCTGAGCATCGTTCCCTTCATATCAGCATTGGAGACCACCAGTTTTCTGGCCTTAATTTCCGTGCCGTCCAACAGTCGAACGCCCACAGCCTTTTTACCATCCAGCAAAATTTTTACCACCTCGCTGCTTTCATAAAAATCCATACCTTCGTTAACACCGGCCATAACCATTGCATGGGCCAGGGAATGGGTCCCCCCCACCATTAACCGCCAATTGAAATAAATACCAAAAATGCCGATGGAGCCAAAGCCGATGCCTTCTCTTTCCAGCGGCTGACACCATTCAACCGACATTCTGTTTAAAAGCGTCTTAAGCTCATCTGTTTCAAACAGGTAGTCATATACATCCGGTGGCGCCATACCATTGATGAATTTGGGAAGGCCCAGGTACTCGGCCATTACTTCCATTGCCTGGACTTCCGGGTTCGGGGTTTCTGGAGTGGGTTGTACTGCCGGACTGTAAATACCAGCAGCATAGATATTTTCCATCTCTAACATTTTTCTCATCAAATCTACAAAGGTTTCTGCGTCGTGTTTTGAATATTCGGCAATCGATTTATATGTCTTGTCAAGATTTTCAGGATGCTCCCTGCTGTACATGATTATGGGCGGCCGCCCATCGGAAAATGCAATACCAGACTGGGCATGGGGATAAATACAGCGAGCGCCCAATTGTTCCAGATTGAAATCAAAATAAATCGGCATCCAGTCCATAAATTCCATATATTGGGCGTGAAGATTGTGCAAAAATCCTGGGGCCGTACATTCCGATGTAAATATCGCGCTTCCTTCTTCATGTCTTCTTTCAAATATGGCTGTTTGCATACCCGCACGCTGCAAATAGGCCCCCAGGGTAAGCCCCATGTGGCCGCCGCCGATGATAATGGCATCATACTCTTTTTTTATGCTCATCATATCCTCCTTTACAGTGGCTCGCAGAATAAGCTAATTTTGCAGCAATCATAAGCGTGATTTTAAATTGGTTAAGTTTTCAAATGATTTAACAACCTCTGCAATATCTTGAGCAAGGTCGTTTAAGGTTAATCCAACCATAAGGTGAAGGTGGATCGCCAAGCATATTTTGAGGTAAGCGCATTACGTCGGTTTGTAAGCCTTGAAGGCAAAGCCCATATCATTGAGTCGTTCGATGGTCAGTTTCTTTCGACCTTGCTCATTGGGATTAAATTCGGTCATCTTACACCTCCTTCCTTCATGGCTTTAGGTGGATTACACGGACGATGTCCTTCACATCAGTCTTTGTGACGACACCTTCCCAACTGGACACTTTGTGACACACCTCATCCGGCACGATCCGAGTTGATCTACATCGAAGCCGCTCTCGATATTCAAAAGACACCGGGTGGGATCGGTAAGACGATACGGCTCTAAAAGTTTTTTAACCGGACAGGTATCGATGCAGGCATTGCATGACCGGCATAAGGGGTTTTCCTTGTGCTCATAGACTCCGGGCCCGGTCGATGTCAGGGGCGCATCGGTTCTGAGGGCTGCCAGCCGTAACCACGAGCCGAATCGGCTGTGTAAAAGGAGGGTGTTTTTCCCCTGAAGCCCCAGTCCCCCCATGACCGCAATGGACTTTAGATGCATCAATCCTTGTTTCGGATAACCCCACCAGCCCACAGGACTGGCGTTAAAGCCGTTCTCTTGAAGCAGGTCTATCAAGGCGGTCAGTCTCGGTTTTACATACAGGTCCCAACCTCGATAGATAAGCCGTTTATTCTCTAGACCAAAATCGTCCAGATCTCTTTGCGGCGTCGATTCGAGGCCCAAAATGAGCACAACGCCCCTTTTCTCAGCAACAACGCCTGCTGCATCAAATAGGCTTTCCGCCTTTTCGAGCACTTTGTCAGTGAGGCTCATAAGCTATTTTATATTTATTGTTTAGCTTTTATGACGGCCAAAAGATAATTAGCTGTATCGCAACAACTTTTGAATGTCTAGATTTATTTTATATTTACCCGAACTTATTGAGAACTTACTCTCTTTATACGACGATTCATTGAAGGCGAGCGTTTTTTAATCATGGAGAAATTCAACTTCTTTCTATAACAAACTGACAAAACTTATCCTTTGCCATGGTGGCTTCCATTCTAACTGTCGCATCGAGATTTAGGTTGCTGCAAGCTGTATTGGCAGCGGAAAGGCAGGCATGGCGGCAATACAGATGACCAACAACATCGGTGCCGCATTTATCCTCCATTAACTTGAAGGTATGACAATCAGGAACCTTATAAA
>JAUXEW010000270.1 GCA_030620375.1 Desulfobacteraceae bacterium
AAAACAAGATAGAGCGTAGTATTTCCTTGATTTTAGTCATTTTAGTCATTTTAGGCAATTTAGGTCACTTTAGGCATTCATTTATTCCGCTATTCCGGTTCCATATAACCGGGGCCGAAAATATTTCGGCCGATTGAAATCCTTAAACCTTTATCCGGCCATTCACTTTGAGAACCGGGCCAATAAATTCCATCCCAGACCACCCGACCTAAGCCGTTGTCTTTTTTACACTTAAGACAGACGGGAGGCGTATTCCCCTTTTTGAGCGGTTGACCGGAAATATGTTGCAGGGTTCCTGCCGGATCTCCCCCGGCAGACGCCCCACAGAGCAATGCACAACCGCAATCCAATACCTTGTAGGCAACTCCGATCGCTTCGGGGCGCTCAAGCAAGATTTTCCGACAGGCTTTGTTAAAGGGAGAAACTTGAGTGTTTTTAATATCTTCCATAATGTGGCTTATTTAACATCGATCAAGGTTAAAATTTAATTGGCCATTTTCCTTGGGGGATTCGACGCCGTCTTCCGTAAAAATATCCTTCAAATGTATAAGTGTCGAGGTGTAATTTTTCTCACTCGGAATTTTCTACCACACAGAATCTAGTTTTTTAGCACACCCTCTTTTTTGAAGTCAACTATTATGCTTTTTCCCCGAAGCTGCAATTCGGTGGGTTCTACCGAAAAATGTAACTTTCAACTGACAAAAATCGGCAAAACCCGATTTTTTCGGACGGCCGCTTTGACACCAGATAAAGTATAATCCTCTTGAATCATTATAAAAAATTAGCAATGTATTACATCTTCTCTGTTTGGCATGTTTATTGTAATTTGATTTATTGATTTTTTATTTCGGATGAAATGTAACCCGATAGTTTTGCAATCAATTGACAGGAAAGTGACAGGATAACAAAATTTTTCGTTAAATACGGGAGGGGTGCCGAACAATATCATCATTTGAAACATTTACCGGGGATGCTTAGATGTTATTCCGGGGGGAAGAAGCATCACGGGACAGAGGATTTAAAAAAGGAGGAGCAAAAATGAAACCAGTATCCAGGGGGGTGGTCAGTTTCATCGCATGTATCGTTCTGACTGTTTCACTTTCAGCGACTGTATCTGCCGGAAATGAAGTGTTTGTGGTCTCAGCAAGCCGCGATGGAGATGCCAACTACATGGTCAGCCGGGGGGATGGGTCATTCTCTTCTCAAGAAAATTTGCTGTTAATGGGTGATGACGGCCTTCACCCAATGGGTGAAAGCGGGATTAATTATTACAGCTATGGGAACGGCATGGGTGATTTCGATAATGACGGTGATTTTGATTACATAATGGGCGATGGTTTCTTTGGCGGCGATATTTTTCTTTTTGAAAAGACTGGTTCCGCCAATCAGTTTGCATTGCCGGTCGTTGTCGCGGGATGGTCAACAGGGTATTTTCAAATGGACATGGCGGTTGCCGATTTCGATGAGGACGGCAACTTTGATTTTGTCATGTCGTATTATTACAGCTATAACTGCGGGCTGTACCTGGGCGATGGTGCCCTGGGATTTACAGGCCCCGGCGCTGATCCTGCCATGGACCCTCTTATATTAAAAGATGCGGCGCCCTACTTATCGGCCGGTGCGGATGCAGCCGATTTTAATAACGACGGGCATGCCGATTTTGTCGTTGCCCCGTTTCCCAGTGGAAAGTCTCCCGGTGAGCCCTTCTTTGTTAATCTGGGTGACGGTCGCGGGAACTTTACGACGCTTACTTTTGAGGGCCTAAAGGATGCTAATGGAAATTATGCTCCGTATTATGGGGTTGCAGCAGCTGATTTTGACAGAGACGGTATTGTGGATATTGCGGCGGCATATTTTGATTATCTGGATATATATAAGGGCAACGGTGACGGCACGTTTGAATGGTTGGCCGGTTACGAGTATGATCTGAACCTGTCACCGCTCGATAACTATGACTTTAACGGCGACGGAAATCAGGACCTGGTGGCTGCAAATTTCGGTTCGGCCGGTGCAGAGCTTGCCATTTTTCTGGGCAGCGGTGACGGCTCTTTCGCCGATCCGGTTATTTATGGAGGAGGCACCAGCGGGGAGCGCAATACCGTATCCTCACCCCCCTATCAACCCGAAGAACCGAACAAAGAACCTGTTGCTGTGATAAACCCCATTGAGTTGGAGGTCACTGTCGGTCAAGATATTGTATTGGACGGTTCGGAATCCTATGATGAAGACGGAGAAATTGTAAGCTATGCCTGGGACTTCGGCGACGGAAACATTATCGCCGGCGGTACCGCTGCGTTAAGCCCGCCCACGGTCGGTGGCGATTCCGATGAGGCTGCGCCGCCGCATATCTATCATGACGTCGGCAAATACACCGTATCGTTAAAGGTCACCGATGACAAGGGCGCCACAGGCAGTGTCGAGGCGGAGGTTGACGCGTTGCCGGTAGCGGCAGCAATTCAGTTTAAACTTTACACGCTTTATTTTAACAGCAAGGGTAAGTGGATCCGGGCAACTATCAGACTGCCTGCCGGTTACGATGCAAGAAAAATCGATGACCCCAGCGTTTGTATTGTGTTGGAGGACGGGTCCCGGATATGTGCGTATTCTGATTACGGACACGGTTTTCTTGCTAAAATAATAAAGAGATTTTACCGGACAAGAAGGGCCCTGACGGTAAGATTTGATCGGCAGGATCTTATCCGGAAAATACAAATTTCTTCAGAAAAAACCATATTGGTGGTGGAGGGAGAGATGCTGTACAATGGTGCCTGGATAGAATTCGAAGGCTCGGGAAGAATCAGGACCTTAGAAAGGAAAAAGAAAGAAAACTTTTTCAGTAGGTATTGGAAACGAAATATCAAACATTTTTCTAAAAAGCGTGGATCAAAATACCGGAGATAGTTCTCGTATTGAAAGAGAGGATCCATTATTTGAAATAGTGACTAAACTTAAAATTATTTAATTATTAAGACGAAACGCCAGAGGGCGGGGCCGAAACGGCCCTGCCCTTTTTTTTACGCTTTTTTATATTTCCAGTTCTGCTGGTCCATTCGTTTGACAAAATCTACCAGGTAATCCACCAGGAGCTGCTTCATTTTACGGCCTTTTCCAGCCGTACCTTTTTCAGGGGCACCACTGGCACCGAAGTCGGTTAATTCCTGGAAATTCCAGACCAGCTTTACATTAGGATCCATTTCCGGAATCATGCCTTTAGCCCTGCTCATGTCACACAAATCGGGAAAAATTGCCAGCGCGATGGAGGTTTCACCCTCGCCACCATGGCCAAGGCCGTCCCAGACTTCAAACGTATCCGGGGGAAGCAGATTTCCTGCGGTCACCCACCAGGCGTCAAGGACCGCCAGACCCATGTCGGGATATTTTAGTTTGATATCCCGCGCCGCAACTTCTATCGGAGGTATATTCCCATCGTGCCCATTAATGATCAGAACTTTTTTTATACCCCAATAGACCAGTGAATCCAGAACTTCCCTTATAACCTGAGCAAGGGTATCATTGGTCAGGCTGATGCACATGGGTTTGTGGCGGTAATGTAAACTCATACCATACCATAGGGGCGGGACAACCACTGTGTTGTCCAATCGACCGGCAACCTCTAAGGCGATGTCGTATGAAACAAAGGTGTCACAACCGAAGGGGAGATG
>JAUXEW010000018.1 GCA_030620375.1 Desulfobacteraceae bacterium
AAATCCGCCCATGATAGCCTGATCAGCGAGCGCCGGAGACCCTACCCGGTACCGTCATAAAGATGGTGCCGGGTTTTTTATTTTTTGTGGGGAAAAACTTCCATTTTAGACCTAAATGTGGGGAATAGTGTGGGGAACTATCAAGGTGGCCGGTATTTAACAGTATGTAATTAATAAGTAACTACTTGATATTATAGTGGTACGCCCGGCTGGATTCGAACCAGCGATCTTCAGCTCCGGAGGCTGACGCTCTATCCACTGGGCCACGGGCGCACAAGATATTAATCGATAGTCTAATCACCCCTAAAAGTCAAGCACTGTTGGCGACGTTTACCTGTTGAGCTCAAACGGTGGGTATCCTCTTTTTTCTAAAGCCTCTTTTGCTTCACCGACAACATATAATGAGCCGGCAACGCAAATCACCTCATCCGGTGAAGCGGTGTCGATACAGTGAGTAACGGCTTTTCCCACATTTGATATAATCTCCACATCCGGTATGATCTCTTTGGCTATGGGGAAAAGCTGTTCGGCCGGTAATGCGCGGTCGATATCGGGGCAGGTCAGTACCACCTTTTTGCATGCCGGCAGCAGGGATTTCAGCATAGCAGCATAAGGTTTGTCGTCTAGAATGCCGATTACCAAAGTCACCGATCGATCCGCCAGATGATCGGATATATACATGGATAGGGCTTTCGCCGCAACACGGTTATGAGCGCCGTCCAGAATAACCAGCGGTCTCTTTGATATGATTTCGAGTCTACCCGGCCATTTGTTAGTTTCTATTCCCGACTTTATGGTTTCGAAAGCGATGTCAGTATATTTTTGGTTTAATATTTCACATGCGGCAAGAACCAGCGCCGCATTTTCAATTTGGTGATTTCCGGTAAGACCGGTTTTCAGGTTTCGCCAGTTATGATGAATACCAAAATATGAAAATGTTTTATCCGGGTTTTTACGAATCCGAAAAGCATTGCCCAGTCGATAGAAAGGAGCCGATTTGCTATCCGCAATTTTTTTTAAGGCTACGGCAGCGGATTTTTGTTTGACGGCCGTGATCACCGGCACTCGCCGTTTAATGATGCCGCCTTTTTCATCGGCGATTTTAGAAATCGTGTTGCCCAAATATAATTGATGCTCCAGCGAAATGTTGGATATAATACAAAGTTTTGGATGCATAACATTGGTTGCATCCAGTCTTCCCCCCATTCCGGTTTCAATAATGGCCCAATCAACCTTTTGTCTGGCGAATTCCCAAAGGGCCATTGCAGTTGAAAATTCGAAAAAGGTCGGTTCGCGCGAACCATGATGGGCGTTTTTTACGGCAAGGTAAGCTTTAACCATATGATCATTAGAAATCGGGCGGTTGTTTATGCAGATTCTTTCGTTAAAATGAACAAGATGGGGAGAGGTATAGAGGCCGACGTTATATCCTGATGAATAGAAAATGGTAGACAATGCCGACGCTATGGAACCTTTTCCGTTGGTTCCCGCCACATGGATGCATGAAAATTTATCCTGGGGGTTTCCGATGCCGGAAAGGATTTTTCGGATCGTGGAAAGCCCCAGTTTAATCCCAAATCTTCTCAGGCCGAACATTGCCTGTAAGCATTTTTTATAACTTAGATGTTGAGCCATTGTCAGAAAAAACCCGGCAGAATGAGTATCCATGCCGGGTTATTTGATTTATAATGAAATTGTGATTAATGTCTGTATCTGTTTCTTGAAGCTGAGATCCGTTGTCTTCTTAATGCTTCCCGTTGCTTTCGTCGCTTAAATTCGCTTGGCTTTTCATAACTTTTTTTCAATTTCAAGCGCTTAAAAAGGCCGTCATTCTGGATTTTTTTCTTTAAGATCCGCATGGCCTTTTCAAGATCATTGTCAAGAACTCTAACTTGAATTTCCTTCAACTCCTCGCCCCCTTCTTTCCAACGGCAGAACACTATACCTGATGGTTATTTGTGAAATATATGCAAAAGGTCCCTTTTTGCCCAATCCCGGCGTCAGACTCACATTTTAATCCGCCTGAGGCGAAATGATCCTCGAAATACTCAGTTGCATAAAAAATGAATTAGGATAGCTAACGTATCCCCCAATTTTTTGCAAGAAAAATATTTTTTTGACGTTCAGGGGTTCTAAATTTTCAGTTTTGATAAAAGTTCGGCGGTAACTTCTTTTACACCGGGCGTGCCGTCTAAGGTAATATATTTGATGATTCCTTCTTTTTCCGCAAGACCTTTAAAATAGTAAGCTGATGCAAGGGTGCCGGTTTCCGTATTATAAAAAATGTCGTGACGCTTGTTAATGGCATCTTCATCCTGGTCATCGGAGCGGGTTTTTAGATCTCCTCCGCATACGCGGCACTTGTCACCATTGGGTTTGATTGCATCGATAAAAATATTATTCGGATGGTTATTGTCATTAACGCATAGTCGCCGTCCCATAATTCTGTTTTTTGCAACTTCACGATCTAAGAGAATTTCCAAGATAATATTTACGGCAATGCCGGCTTCTTTAAGGGATTCGTCCAGCTTAACGGCCTGGTTCTTGTTTCTCGGGAATCCGTCCAAAAGCCATCCGGTTTTACAATCGTCACGTTGGAGCCGGTCAAGAATCATGGGAATTGTAATTTCATCCGGAACCAGGTCTCCACGGTCAATATATTGCTTTGCCTTTGAACCCAATTCAGTTCCGTTTGAAATATTTTCGCGGAAAATTGCCCCCGACTCGATATGCGGAATGGTGAATTTTTCCTTTAATATGGCACCCTGGGTTCCTTTACCACTCCCGTTGGGACCGAAAAATAAAATGTTCATAAAAGTGCTCCTTTCGTCGATAAGATATTTTAATTTAGCCCGTTAATATTCAATTTAGCTCTTTTTTATGGATGGGCACTACCTATTAAATTGAAACTATAATGTCAAGAATTTGAATAAGCAATGCAAGCGCATTCCCGGTAGCTTGCTGCGGGGAGGCTTCAACTTATCCGGTGACCTAAAAATTTTTTTACCAGCAAAATGGCGTCCTTTTTGCTTTGGGCTTGACCGGATAGGCGAAGTTCTTCAACATGATTTAAGATAGTTTTAAATAAAGGCGATGGCGTTAAACCGAATATTTCTATCAGATCATCCCCGGTTAAAAGTGCCGATTTTAACTGTTCGGGCTTAAAACTAATATAATACGCTTTTATCATTTGTATGGCAAAATCGATAAATCCGCCATTTTTTGCGGGTCCTTTTCCTTTATGGTCCGCAATGCTATGCAGCAGTATATCCGGCGTATTGCAGCCGCAATTCATAAAGAACCGCGTTACGTTTTTTTTTGTTAGTTGATTTTTTTGGTGTAAATTCATCAAATTAAGCGGACGACCATGGTTGCGAATAATGGCATCGACATAGGCTGCTTCCGAATTGGATAATCTAAGCTTTTGATTGATTAGCTTTGCCATATCCGCACTTTTAGAGCCATGGCCGAAAAAATGTATGTTTCCATTGCGATCTTCTGATTTTGTCGATGGTTTTCCAATATCATGTAAGAGAATCGCGTATTTAATTAACGATTTTCTATTTTCATCTAGATGACTATGGATCGGGATAGTTGGGTCGGTTATTATCAAAGGAAGGTTATTCAAAAGATTTTCAATATGATAATATGCTTTTATCGTATGTTCAAATACATCAAACGAATGATGGATATTTTGATGGCAGTGTTTAAGATTCTCCAGCTCGGGGAAGATTTCAAATAAGAGCCTTGAACGGATCATTTGGGAGAGGTATCGGTGAGAGGTCGGTGTTTTGAGTATTCTAAACCATTCGGCCTTGATTCTTTCTTTTGCGGTGCTCATTATCAGATGCACATATTTATTGATTGCGGAAATGGTATGGGGATCTATTTCAAAATTAAGGACCGCTGCAATTCTAAACGCCCTTAACAGACGGATGGGGTCCATTGTAAACACTGCCTCAGAAACCATGCGAACGGTTTGATCGGAAAGGTCTTTTTGGCCCCCCAGGGTGTCAATCAGTTGGCCTGAAGTAAATGAATAGGCCATGGCATTAATGGTAAAATCCCTTTTTTTTAAATCATCTTCAATGGAGGGACCGTTAACAAGAGAGATATCAAAAATAAAATCGTCTGTAATCACTCGAAATATTTGATTGTCTTGCTTACCGATCGTCACTATGCGACCGGACGCGGTGTTAGCCATTTTTCTGGCAAATGTTTCCGGATTTACTGAAACTGCGATATCGTAATCTGTCGGTCTTTGACCGAGAAGGCGATCTCTGATGGAACCGCCGACAATATAAGTGCCCTTTTTTTCAGGCAGGATATTTGGGTTAAATGCGTACATTTAAATTTAATTAAGGAAACCGGTAAATTATTAAGAAAATAATTTTCAAAAGCGCTTGACAAGAATTAAATGATGATATAATTTTACGTTACATTTATACAAAACCCGCCGACAGGAGAGAATTACCTTTAATTAATCTGCATGCGAAATTCGAAAACATCATAATCCTCCATAAACAACCGGCATGGACTCATTTTATATATTTTTTTGTAAAAGTGGTGTTTTTTCGCAGAAAATGGTATCGGCAATGGCGTGGTTTTTTTGCGAATGATTTTCCGTTTTGACGGTCCTTTCCTTTTTTCTGCGGGGGTTTAAGTGCGGCGTTTCCATTATGCGCTCTCGCACAAAATAAATAATTCCCTTGAACCTTGATATACGGTTTGTCCGCATCAAAATTTGAACAAGCAATGCGCTCGCTAACCCCGTAGCCTTGCTGCGGGGAGGCTTCATATGTTTCACCGGGCAGGTATTGCAGCGCTTTGCACCGGGCTTTTGTGGATCGTTATTGACAGCAAATGTTAATTTGCTTTGATCAATATCATGATTGAAAGATGACGCAAGCTTAAACTTAATGGTTTCGTAAAAAGTCAAAAAACGTCCTTTTTTGTCATTCCGGAGAAAGCCGGGCACGTAGTGAAGCTTTTTTCGCTATCCAGTGTTTTTAGAAATTTATGACTGATCCGGGCACCGGCTTTCGCCGGATTGTCGGATTTTTACGAAACCATTAAAATTAATGCATCATATTACAAGGTGGAAAATTTTATGAATATTATTGAACTAAAGAAAATGAAAATCAGTGAATTAAACCAGATGGCCAAAACTTTCAAGATCGACAGAGCCGGAGGAATGAGAAAGCAGGAGCTGATTTTTGCGTTGCTCCAGGCCCAAATCGAAAAAGATGGTTTGATATTTGGTGAAGGAACCCTGGAAATTTTACCCGATGGGTTTGGGTTTCTAAGGTCACCATCTTATAATTACTTGCCAGGGCCGGACGACATCTATGTGTCTCCTTCACAGATTCGAAGATTCAATTTAAGGACCGGAGATACGGTATCCGGGCAAATCCGTCAACCCAAAGAAACGGAACGATATTTTGCGCTTTTAAAGGTTGAAGCCGTCAATTATGAAGATCCGGAAGTTGCAAGAGACAAAATACTGTTTGATAATTTAACACCCCTTTATCCGAATAGGAAAATAAGTCTTGAAACAGATAAAGACAATTATTCAACGCGAATCATGGATCTGATGACACCCATCGGTTTTGGGCAGAGAGGGCTGATTGTATCTCCTCCGAGATCAGGCAAAACGATGCTGCTGCAAAATATTGCCAACAGTATTATTTTAAGTCACAAGGATGTGGTTCCGTTTGTTCTGTTGATTGATGAACGTCCGGAGGAAGTTACGGATATGGCGCGATCGGTAGATGCCGAAGTGATCAGTTCCACATTTGATGAACCGGCTGAAAGGCATGTCCAGGTCGCGGAAATGGTGATTGAGAAGGCCAAGCGATTGGTTGAACACAAAAAGGATGTGGTTATTCTTTTGGACAGTATTACCCGTTTGGCCCGGGCTTATAATTCCGTTATCCCTCCCAGCGGTAAAATTTTATCCGGTGGTGTAGATTCCAACGCGTTACAACGTCCGAAACGTTTTTTCGGTGCGGCAAGAAACATTGAAGAAGGTGGCAGCCTTACCATTATTGCCACCGCATTGATTGATACCGGTAGCCGAATGGACGAAGTCATATTTGAAGAATTCAAAGGAACCGGTAACATGGAGATTGATTTGGATCGAAGGCTTTCCGATAAGCGTATTTTCCCGGCCATCGATATTAATAAGTCAGGCACTCGGAAGGAAGAGCTTCTTTTGGAAGAAGACGTTTTGAACCGGATTTGGATTTTAAGAAAACTACTTTCCTCATTAAATCCCGTTGACAGCTTGGAATTTTTACTTGAAAAAATGAGCGGGACAAGAGATAATGCAGCTTTTTTAAATTCAATGAATGCATAAAAAATTGGCAGGGAGGCACATAAGTATAAGTTATGAAAGAGAATATACATCCAGAATATTATGAAACAACCGCTCAATGCGCATGCGGCAATACGGTTCAAGTCGGATCAACAAAATCGGATATCAAGGTTGAAATTTGTTCAAAATGCCATCCGTTCTTTACCGGCAAGCAGAAGCTGATCGATACGGCCGGTCGAATTGAACGCTTTCGGAAAAAGTATGCAAAATTTCACAATCAAGAAACAACGACCCAATCCGGTTAATCCGGAAGCTACAGGGAGTTTTTTCCGTAAGGCATTATAAATAATTTTAGATTCGCTTGATATTGCGGTTCAACAAAAACCTTTGAAAATCATTCAAAATATTTTAAGTTTCAAGGCGAATTCGGATAGATATGGATGAATCGTGGCTTTGTTTCGCGAATAAGGCCATCGGGTTTTCCGGATGTATGCCTTACCCGTAAGCCGGAATGGTATTTTGGGTCGAAGCTGATAATATTATGAATGTTTTTCAAAGGTTTTGCATATTGAGAGCTTTGAACAGGCAATTATGCATGTAAATCAAAAAGGCAGGTATTAAGCACGCATGCTTGAAAAATTAAATGGGATTGAAGTCAGATTTATTGAGCTTGAAAGAAAGCTGTGCGATCCGGAGATCGTAAATGACCTCGAAAAGTATCAGACCTGCACCCGTGAACATGCCGGCCTGGGGAAACTGGTAGCGGCATTTCGATCTTATAAGGAGACTCTTGAAAGCCTGGGCGAAAGTATGGAACTCCTAAACGACAGTGATCCCGAGATAAAAAACCTGGCAAAAGATGAGATTGCCGTCCTCACCGGTAAAAAAGCGGACTTGGAAGAGCAGTTAAAAGAGCTGCTTATGCCAAAAGACCCGAATGATGAAAAAAACGTTATTGTGGAGATTCGCGCGGGAACCGGCGGCGAGGAGGCCGCTCTGTTTGCCGGGGATTTATTCAGAATGTATTGTCGGTATACGGAAAGCAAGAATTGGCGTGTGGAAGTTATTTCCCAACACCCTACGGGTGCCGGCGGCTTTAAGGAAATTATCGTAATGATTCATGGAAAAGGGGCATACAGCTCTTTTAAATATGAAAGCGGTACCCACCGGGTTCAGCGGGTTCCGACAACCGAGACACAAGGCCGGATACATACTTCAGCCGTAACGGTTGCGGTTCTACCCGAAGCAGAAGACGTAGAAGTCAGTGTTGAGCCGAGTGACTTGAAAATTGATGTGTATCGATCCACCGGTCCCGGTGGCCAAAGTGTCAATACAACCGACTCGGCCGTGAGAATTACTCATTTGCCCACCGGTTTGGTGGTTACCTGCCAGGACGAAAAATCACAATTAAAAAATAAAAATAAGGCCATGAAGGTTCTAAAGGCTCGTTTGCTTGACAGCATGATAAAAGAGCAGAATGATAAACGGTCCGAGGAAAGAAGGAGTCAGGTGGGCAGCGGAGATCGAAGCGAAAGAATCAGAACCTATAACTTTCCCCAGGGGAGGGTTTCAGATCATCGTATCGGGCTGACCCTTTACAAGCTTGAAGATGTCATGCAGGGAGACTTAGAGGAGATTATTGTAGCGCTCACAACTTTTTATCAGGCGCAGGCGATAAAGAATGCAGAGTCAGATTCAACCACCAAATCATAAGTGGACCATATTGGATATCATCAATTGGACCACAACGTATTTTACATCCCACAATATAGACAGCCCGAGAGCTTCAGCGGAAATACTCCTCGCACATGTTTTAAATTTGCAACGGATCGACCTGTACTTGCGTTACGACCAGCCGCTGATACAGCAGGAGTTGGTTGATTTCAAATCCCTCATTAAACGGAGAATAAAACGAGAACCGGTGGCTTACATCATCGGTAAACGGGATTTCTGGTCATTGGATCTTTTGGTTTCAGAGCAAACCTTGATTCCACGACCGGAAACCGAATGTCTGGTTGAAGTAGCGCTTTCTTTCCTGCCGAAATTGATATCTTCTGAACTAGAATCTTCTTCTCTGCGGATCTTAGAAATGGGAACCGGTTCAGGGGCTATTATACTCGCCATTGCCAGTGACAGACCGAACCATCGATTTTTTGCATCAGATCGGTTGCCCAAAGCGGTTGCACTGGCCAGACAAAATGCTGAAAATCATCAACTTGAAAATAAGATCCGCTTTTTTGTCGGTGAGTGGATGTCAGCCTTGAAGGTGCCGCCGTATTTTGACATCATCCTTTCAAATCCGCCCTACATTCCGTCTAATATAATTCCATCGCTCCAGCCGGAAATTTACCGGTACGAACCTCTCATAGCATTGGATGGCGGCGAGGATGGTCTTGACTGTTTGAGAACCATAATCAATGCTGCGCACCATCAAATGAACAGCAAAGGCGTTTTAATTCTGGAGATCGGTTATGATCAAAAAGAAGCGGTAAAAAGAATGATTGAAGATCGCGATCAATATGAAGATATTATTTTCTCTAAGGATTACAGTGGGCACGATCGTGTGGTGAGCATGAGAAAAAAATAGGTAAATTTTTTTAATGGCCCCCGTTTTTGAAATGAGGCTCCCATCCGCAAGCGGGCGGGGTATTAAATATGGTAAAGCATCCTGGCCCAGTGGACCATGTTTTTTATGTTTAAATAAATATTGCGGGCCGGGAGAAAATTTGTTACAAATATTCGATTTACTAAATTCACATGTCTAAAGACCTGTTTCCCGGTGCTTTCTTTAAGCCTTTTAAATGAGGACCGATTGAGTCGAGGCCAATAAAAGGGTAACAAAGTCGGAAGCGGGGTAGAATTGGGCAGCGGACAAACCAACTCAAGGCGATTTTGTAAACGGTTTCAAATTGAAGGCTTGCGAATTTTGTGTCATGAGGGGTGCTTAGGGTATGCCGCGAAGACAACGAAATAAAGCGCAGCGCAGGCACTTTAGTGACGCTTTTCAGCGCCGATTGAACTTTTCATGAAATCGTCGATTAAGAAAGGGAAAAGATTATGGCTTACATTACCATGAAGGAACTCCTGGAGGCTGGCGTTCATTTCGGTCACCAGACCAAGCGTTGGAATCCAAAGATGAAACCCTATATTTTCGGGGCGAGGAACGGCATCTATATTATTGATCTTCAAAAAACCGTTCGGATGTTCAAGACAGCGTACGATTTTATTATCGATGTTGTGGCAAATGGGAAACCGATCCTTTTTGTCGGGACCAAGAAGCAAGCTCGGGAATCGATTTACGAAGAGGCCAATCGATGCGAGATGTTTTATATTCATAATCGATGGTTGGGTGGCATGCTGACAAACTTCCAAACCATAAAAAAAAGTATCGATCGGCTGAATTATCTGAACAACATCGAAAATGACGGAACTATCGACCTGTTTCCCAAGAAAGAAAGACTCAAGCTTGCTAAAGCGCGTGTGAAGCTTGACAATAACCTCGGTGGTATCCGGTTGATGAACGGCCTTCCGGGGGCAATTTTCGTAGTGGATCCAAAACATGAATCGATCGCGGTTCAAGAAGGCAAACGGCTTCAAATTCCAATTGTTGCAATCGTTGATACAAATTGTAATCCGGATGAGATTGATTATATCATACCGGGCAATGATGATGCCATAAGAGCGATTCGATTGATTGCATCCAGAGTGGCCGATGCCTGTGTCGAAGGCAAACAGCAGTATGAGGAAAAACTGCAGGCCGAGAAGGACAAGCTGGTTGAAGATGAAGAAGAACCTGCCGGGACTGATGAAATCGCCGATTTAAAACCGGGAGAGCGAAAGGTTATTTCAGACGGTTCAGATGGTCCGGTTGTTGAAATTATCAAACGGACAAGAGCCGAGGGCGGTGAAGGATCGGAAACCGATACAGGCATGGGCACGGAAACCGATACAGGCATGGGCACGGAAACCGAGATAGCTGATACCGAATCAGAAACACAGGAGAATTAATATGGCGCAAATAAGTGCGGCAATTGTAAAACAGCTCCGGGACAAAACCGGAGCCGGAATGATGGACTGTAAAGAGGCGCTTATCGAATGTAGTGGGGATATTGCCCAGGCCGTTGATTATTTGAGGAAAAAGGGGTTGGCAACGGCTGCCAAACGAGCGGGACGCTCCATGACCGAAGGACAGGTTCAAGCGTATATTCATACAGGAGGTAAGATCGGTGTTTTGCTTGAAGTCAACTGTGAGACCGATTTTGTTGCCAGAAATGATGATTTTAAGGAATTTATCAAGAATGTTTCCATGCATATTGCGGCGAGCACCCCGATAGGGATTAGCCCTGAAGATGTTCCCGAAGCGGTCATCAATAAAGAGAAGGAAATTTATCGTTCCCAGGCTCTGGAAATGGGGAAATCCGGGAAGATGGTTGATAAAATTGCTGAAGGAAAGTTGAAAAAATTTTTCAAGGAAAGTTGCTTGATGAACCAGCAATATGTCCGGGACCCCGATATGACCGTTCAGGATCTGCTGAACGGGCTTATTGCAAAAATCGGAGAAAACATCACGATTAGACGTTTTGTAAGATATCAGGTTGGAGAATAATAACTTGGCACTGCCTCGGTTTAAAAGAATTGTTTTAAAATTAAGCGGCGAAGCGTTAATGGGTGATCAGGGTTTTGGTATCAGTCCGGAAATGTTAAAATATGTGACCGAAGAGGTTAGATCCATATTTGACCTCGGGATACAGGTAGCTATTGTGGTTGGCGGTGGCAATATATTCAGGGGAATTGCCGCCGGATCATATGATATGGATCGGGCTTCCGCTGATCACATGGGCATGCTTGCCACACTGATAAACAGCCTCGCCCTGCAGAATTCTCTGGAGAAAAATGGAATGCCCACTCGCGTCCAGTCTGCAATTGCCATGCATCAACTGGCGGAACCCTATATCCGTCGCAGAGCCATTCGTCATCTCGAAAAAGGGCGTGTTGTAATATTTGCGGCAGGAACGGGAAACCCGTATTTTACTACGGATACGGCGGCTGTTTTAAGGGCGCAGGAGATTCATGCCGAAGTTCTATTAAAGGCAACCAAGGTTGATGGTCTATATGATTCGGATCCTTTTAAAAATAAGGACGCGAAGCTAATCGTGAAAACAACCTATATGGAGGTCCTTTCAAAGCAGCTTAACGTAATGGATATGACTGCGATTTCACTGGCTATGGATAGCCATCTCCCGTTGGTAATTTTTAATCTGAAAACCAAGGGGAATATCAGAAACGTCGTGTGCGATGAAGACATCGGCACTCGAATAAATTAATACCGGAAATCGAAAGCCAGGGGTTGAGGATCAGTGTGAGAAAGATACCGCTGAACGCCTGTAAAAAAAATAAAAATATTTTCTCTGAATACTTTGGATCCGGTGTGAGAGAACAAAAAAACCAGTCAAAGATATTTGAACCACAATAGCGAGCGTTTTGCAAAGCTTTCAAGGTGGAGTGACATGATAACATCGATTTATGAAGAAACCAAAGAGCGTATGGGTAAAACGGTTACCGCCTGCAAAAATGAATTAAATAAAATTCGGACGGGACGGGCTTCTTTAAACCTGTTGGACGGTATTCGGGTTGACTATTATGGTACCATGACACCGCTGAATCAGGTTGCTTCCCTGGCTGTGCCGGAGAGTCGGCTGATAACTGTCAAACCCTGGGATGCTTCAATACTAAAAGACATTGAAAAGGAAATATTGAAATCCGATTTGGGGCTGACACCATCAAGTGATGGAAAACTGTTAAGGATTTCCATTCCGGCGCTCACTGAAGAACGAAGGAAAGATCTGGTCAAGGTTATCAGTAAGATTTGCGAAGATTATAAGGTCGGAATCCGTAATATTCGACGGGACTCAAATGATCTGTTGAAAGGATTAAAAAAAGAGGGTGACGTCACGGAAGATGAGGCGTTCAAATCCCAGGACGAGGTTCAACAGATAACCAACGAGTATATTGAGCTTGTCGATGGTATCTACAAAGAGAAAGAGAAAGAAATTCTTGAATTCTAACACCCCATCCGAAGCTTATAACGTTTTGGATTGTAACAAGCTCCCTTCCCACGTGGCCATTATCATGGATGGTAACGGGCGGTGGGCAAAGCAGCGAAAGCTAAGCCGGATCGAAGGGCATCATAAAGGGGCGGAGGCCGTTCGAACGGTTGTGAGAACCAGCCGTGAAATAGGGATTCCCTTCCTGACGCTTTATGCGTTTTCTACTGAAAATTGGGAGCGGCCGGAAAAAGAGGTCACCGCCCTTATGGTACTTCTAAAACATTTTTTAAGGTCAGAGCAAAAGGAAATGGTGGACAACAATATCCGTTTAGATGCCATCGGGCAAATTGACCGTTTACCAGAAGATGCCAGGGAGGAGCTGCATCATACCATGATGCTGACCCAAAAAAACACCGGCATGGTTCTAAGTTTAGCATTAAGTTACGGCGGACGGGCGGAAATAACAAAAGCGGTAAGGGAAATTGTAGATGATGTGATCAATCAAAAAATAGACGCTGATACCATTTCCCCTGAATTGATATCCGGGTATCTTTATACCCAAAAAATGCCGGACCCGGATCTGGTCATTAGAACCAGCGGTGAAATGCGCATCAGCAATTTTTTATTGTGGCAGATCGCATATTCTGAAATCTATATTACCGATACGCTGTGGCCTGATTTTAGTAAAGATGAGTTTGTAGACATTTTAAAAAATTATCAGCTCCGCGAACGCAGGTTCGGGAGAGTCTTTTTCCAGTGAACCCTATGCACGGCCATGTTTGTCTCATGAATCCTTGACTCCTGGAATCCTTGGACCCTCTTCTCCAACTAATTTGGAGAAGAACCAAATTTAAAAAATGATGGCTTCATTCCTCAGGATTTGCACGCCGTGAAAATGAAGCTTTTTCTTTTGCCATCAGGTTGTGACAGAGGAAAATTTATGCATTTAAAACGTTGGCTGACGAGTATCACCGTGCTTCCCCTTGTTATCTACTTGATATTCAAGGGAGGGTTATCGTTCTTTCTGTTGATCGGTGCGGTGTATGTCATTTCGTTTTGGGAATATTTTGATGTTGTTTTTCACAACAAAATTAAGAATCAATTCATCACTTCGGCGGGATTGATCCTCGGCTTTTTTATGGTTTGGGCTGCAAATGAAACGGCATGTGATATTATGGTAGGGCTTTTGGCGCTTAATCTTATCTGCTGCGCGGTAATTTCACTCATAATGTCCAAACCGGATTCACCGTTGCTTGAAACGGTTGCTATGCAGGTTCAGGGAATGATTTATATCCCGCTGTTTTTAACGTTTTTGATATTGATTCGAAACGGAACAGACGGCATGGTTTGGATTTTTTATTTGCTCTGTATTATATTTTCCGGTGATATCGGAGCTTATTATGTCGGCACCTATTTTGGAAGGCATAAGCTTATACCTAGCGTGAGTCCCGGTAAAACCATCGAAGGTTCAATAGGGGGCTTGACGGCAAATATCGGAATCGGCGCGTTGATCAATTATTACCTTCCCCATTTGCCTTGGGGATTAGATATGCCGAGATTGCCGTGGGGGTGGGGTATTTTATTTTTTCTGATTGTCGGGATGGCGGGGCAGATCGGAGATCTGTTTGAATCTCAATTAAAACGGGCAGCGAAAATAAAGGATTCCGGTAAGATATTACCAGGCCACGGAGGGTTATTAGATCGCATTGACGCCCTGTTGTTTGCCGCACCAACTGCCTACTTTTTTAAGCTGTATTTGCTTTGATGGCTTCGTGTTGAAAATTATTTCTGACGGTCTCGTAAAAAGTCCGACTAGCGCTGAAAAGCTTCATTAAAGTGCCTGCGTTGTGCTGCATTTCGCAATCATTCAACGTACGACAAGTACGCCTCATGATTATCCCGCTTTAGCGGGACACGCCTTGAATTTGAACTTTTTACGAAACCGTCTAAATCGGAATTTTTTACGAGTTCATCATTACTGCAAGGAATTTAAAAATGAAAAACCTGTCTATACTCGGCTCAACCGGTTCCATTGGGCGCAATACGCTGAAGATCGTGGAGATGTTCCCGGAGCGTTTTTCCGTAAAAGCCCTGACGGCTGCTCGTAATGTCCAACTGTTGGCTGAACAGATCGAGTTGTTCCGCCCGGATATGGTTGCGGTGCTTGATGAGGACCATGCCGGAAAGTTGAAGAACTTGCTTCATCCGGCAACAGATATTGAAATTTTTTACGGCGATGCGGGATACCGGCAGGCAGCTACGTTTGAGCCCGTGAACCTGGTGGTGGCCGCAATGGTGGGGGCTGCCGGATTGATGCCCACGCTGGCCGCCATATCCGCCGGGAAAGATATTGCCTTGGCAAACAAGGAAACCCTTGTTATGGCAGGCGAAATCGTTATGCAAAAGGCCGCGTCAAAAGGAATTAAAATCCTTCCCGTCGATAGTGAACACAGCGCCGTCTTCCAAAGCATTGCCGGAAACCGCAAAACGGATGTTGAAAAAATCTTTCTCACCGCTTCCGGCGGTCCGTTTTTAAACCGGCCCGAAAGTGATTTTGCCGGGATTAAACCCGATGATGCATTGAAACACCCGAATTGGCAGATGGGGAAAAAGATCAGTATCGATTCGGCTACCCTCATGAATAAGGGACTGGAAATTATCGAAGCGGCGTTTCTCTTTGATATCCCCCAGGAAATGATCGAGGTTGTCATTCATCCTCAAAGTATCATTCATTCCATGGTTGGTTACAAGGACGGTTCGGTTATGGCTCAATTGGGGATTCCTGATATGAGAGGTGCGATTGCCTATGCCATCTCTTATCCGGAGCGGCTTCCCACAAGACAGCCCCTTCCGGATTTTGTCAATATTGCATCACTGACATTTCAGCAGCCGGACACGAAAAAATTCCCCTGTCTTTCGCTGGCCATAAAGGCTTGCAAAATCGGAAAAACATTACCGGCGGTGTTAAATGCGGCAAACGAAATTGCGGTACAGGCATTTTTAGATCTTAAGATTCCGTTTGTTGATATTCCCGGGATTATTCAAAATGTTATGGAAGCGCATACCGTTGTCATGAACCCAACTCTTTCCGACATCCTTGATGCCGATGCGTGGGCCAGGAAAGAAGCCTCAATGATAACCGGCGATATCGGGCTTAAAGCGAATATTTAACTGATTCATCTTGACGTTTGGATTAAAATTAACATATTTATACGGCTATGAGTTATATCATTTCATTAATCATCGTTTTAGGGGTTTTAATTTTTATTCACGAGCTCGGCCACTTTATGGTTGCCAGACTTTGCGGGGTCGGAGTGGAGAAATTTTCGCTGGGAATCGGGCCTCGGATATTCGGAAAAAAAATCGGTATTACCGATTATCGGATTTCCGCTTTACCGCTGGGTGGGTTTGTCAAGATGATCGGAGAAGAACCGGATTCAGAAGTCGATCCGGCCGATATACCGCTGTCTTTTACGCACAAGCATGTTTTTAAGCGAATGATGATTGTTGCGGCAGGCCCGATTTTTAATGTCTTGCTGGCGGTCGTCATCTTTTTCTGTTTTTTCCAAATTTACGGCACGTTTCAATTGGAGCCTGTTGTAAGTTCTGTTCAGGATGGAACGCCGGCCATGGAAGCCGGTTTGCAGAATGGAGATCGGATCGCCGCAATCGAAGGGGTCTCGATCAACAGTTGGGATGACATGGTCGCCATTATTTCAGACAGCCATGGGGAACCCCTCTGGATGTCTGTCCGGCGGGGAGAATCGGAGATAGAGGTTCATGTTACACCGGTAATAAAATCCGATCAAAACCTGTTCGGTGAGACGGTAGACCGGTATGTGATCGGTATTACGGCTTCCGGCGAGCATGTCCGAACGATCAAACTCAATCCCATTGAGGCGCTTTATCAAAGCCTGGCCCAGACATATAAGGTTTCAGAGCTGATGGTCGTCGGTATTGTAAAGCTCATTAAAGGGGATATCTCCACCAAGAATCTGGGGGGGCCGATTATGATCGCCCAGATGGCCGGTGACCAGGCAAAGCAAGGGGCCGCCAATCTGATATATTTTATTGCCTTCATCAGCATTAATCTGGCCATCATCAACTTTCTTCCCATACCGGTATTGGACGGCGGGCACTTAATGTTCTTTTTAATCGAAGCGATCTCAGGACGTCCCGTAAGTATAAGAATACGTGAAATTGCCCAGCAAGTGGGAATATTTGCATTAATCCTGCTGACGATTTTTGTCTTTTATAATGATATAACAAGAATCCTTTTTAGTTAGTGCCTGAACGAAAACTGCCAATTGGACTTTTTACGAAACCATCATAATTGGTTGTTAACGGCATAAATATATCATGGCCTTTCGACTCGAAATTGCATTAAAACCCGATCTGTTTGATGCCGAAGGTGAGGGCATCCGCCAAAAGGCTAAGGATTATTTTGGAATTAACATCGAAAAAATCCGGACGATTCATGTGGTTACCATTGATGCTGATTTTACGGCGGAGCAGTTGACCATTATTCAAAAGGAATTGTTTACCAATCCGGTTACGCAGATTTCTTCTTACAGCCCCTTGCCGGTTGAATTTGACTGGACCGTCTGGATGGGTTTCCGGCCGGGGGTGAAAGATAACCCGGGAGATACGGCGATTGAAGCGATTGAAGATGTATTACAGGTTAGATTCGGGCCGGATGAAGCGGTATATACCTCGAAGCGGTACGGCATGGTCGGGAAAGGAATCAGTTCTGAAGATGCGAACCAAATTGCCTCCGAGATTCTGGCCAATGATATTATCCAACAGTGGAAGGTGTTTTCTTCTGCAGATTGGGATTCGGAAACCGGCATCGGCTTTATCATTCCAAAAGTCATTCTAAACCACACACCTACTGTCACAACGATACCTATCGGCAGTGATGCGGAGTTAAAAAAAGTCAGTGATGAAAGAAATTTAGCCCTTCATCCCAATGATATTCCCACCATTCGGGCATATTTTTTGGACAAGGACATTCAAACCCACCGGAAACGGGTCGGCCTCCTTGATCCCACGGATATCGAACTGGAATATATTTCACAGGCCAGAAGTGATCACTGCAACCACAATACGTTCAGGGGGTTATTTCGTTATCGGGACGAAGAGACCGGTGAAGAAACGATTGTGGACAACCTTTTTAAAACCTGCATTGAGGTCCCCACCCTTGAATTAAAAAAGAAAAAACCCTGGGTAATATCGGTGTTGTGGGACAATGCCGGCGCCGGCCTTTTTGATAAAGACCATTATTATGTTATCACCGGAGAAACCCATAATTCACCTTCCAATATAGAAGCTTACGGCGGGGCTATTACCGGTATCGTCGGGGTGTACCGGGATCCATTAGGCACGGGTAAGGGATCCAAGCTGGTGATGGGAGGATACGGCTATTGCGTCGGGCCGAGAGATTATGAGGGAGCGCTAAAACCGCATCTATCTCCCCGACGGCTATTGGACGGTGTGATTGAGGGCGTTCGGGACGGGGGTAACAAAAGCGGTATCCCCACGACGTTCGGTCAGGTACTGTTTCATCCCGGATATATGGGGAAATGCCTGGTATTTGTAACGGCAGTCGGGATTATGCCGGCCGAGGTGGATGGCGCGCCGGCGGAACAGAAAAAAACCTCTCCCGGGGATTTAATCATCATGTGCGGTGGGAGGGTCGGAAAGGACGGCATCCACGGGGTGACGGCGTCCTCCGAGGTTTATTCCGAGCATACGCCCGCCGGCCATGTCCAAATCGGCGATCCATACACACAGAAAAAGATGCACGATTTTCTGCTGGAATCCCGGGATCAGGGGCTAATTCAATTTATTACAGACAACGGGGGGGGCGGGCTTTCCTCGTCCATTGGGGAGTCTGCAAGGTTTTCCAACGGTTGTGAAGTCCGGCTTCAGGAAGTCCCGTTAAAATATGAAGGTCTGAATCAATGGGAAATCTGGGTCTCCGAGTCTCAAGAGCGTATGACGGTGGCAGTGAATCCGACGCATCTGGACCGGTTCCTTGCTCTGTCCGGGCAGCATGCCGTGGAGAGTACGGTAATCGGCCGGTATACGGACTCAGGCAAACTCCACATCACGTATAACGATGAGACCTGTGCGTATGTTGATATGGATTTACTGACATCGGGTTTTCCGCAGTGGGAATTCGACGCAAAATGGCTGTCCCCAAAACGGCGCTGCCTTTTTGAACCGGTGCTGAACGAGCCGGCTAAATACGGGCCGCTGCTGCTGGATTTGTTGGCCCGCCCCAATATTGCTTCTAAGGAGTGGATTTGCCGCCAGTATGACCATGAGGTTCAAGGAACCAGCGTGATCAAGCCCTTAGTGGGCGAGAACCGTGACGTGAATAGTGATGCGGCGGTGATCCGGCCGGTTCTGGATTCGAACAAAGGACTTGCATTCGCCCAGGCGCTGATCCCCGGTTATTCAGCTATTGACGCCTATCATATGGTTGCCTGCACGATTGATGAAGCGGTCCGCAGGTTGATCGCCGTTGGAGCGGATTTCGAGCATATCGGCGGGGTTGATAATTTTTGCTGGCCCAATATCCAGTACCATGCCGATGAGAACCCGGACGGCAGACAGAAAGCGGCGCAGCTTGTTCGGGCGTGCTGGGCGCTTAAGGACCTCTGCCTGGCCTATGAGATTCCCCTTTTATCCGGCAAGGACAGCATGTATGTGGACGGATATCTTATGGGAAGGTATGGGGAGTCGCACAAGATTTCCGCTCTGGAAACCATGCAGTTTTCAAGCATCGGAGTTGTGGATGATGTGGCCAAATGTATTTCAATGGATAGCAAGATTCCGGGTGACCGGGTCTATATCCTGGGTGTTACGGGAGATGAACTGGGAGGGTCCGAATATTATGAGCACTTCGGTTATGTGGGATTAAACGTTCCCCGGGTGGATGCGGATCGGTTTGCCGTTTTATACCGGGCATTGTCCCATGCCGTAAGGGAAGAACTGGTCGCTTCGGCTCACGGCGTGTATCGCGGCGGTCTAGGGGTCCATCTGGCGATGGTGGCCATGGGTGGCAACCGGGGGATGCGCATTGATTTGGCAAAAGTACCAGTGACAGGTGTGGATCGAAACGATGGCGTTCTTTTTTCAGAATCCCCCGGCCGTTTCATTGTGACGATTGCTCCTGAGAATGAAGCGAAATTTGAAAACCTGTTTAAACAGCTTGATTGTTCCTGTATCGGAACCGTCACCCGGGATTCCGAATTCATCATTCACGGGATTAAAGGGGAAGTATTGGTTTCAGTTTCCGTAAAAAAGCTGAAAGATGCATGGAAAAGGCCATTTGGAGATTTGATATGACGGATGTTCGGGCATTAGTACTGACCGGATACGGATTGAACTGCGATCATGAGACGGCCCATGCGTTCGCGCTGGCCGGCGCAAGGGCCAGTCGGGTACATATCAATTCGTTAATCGATGGGTCCGTTGGCTTGAAAGACTTTCAGATCATGGTGTTTGTCGGCGGATTCAGCTGGGGGGACGATCATGGCGCAGGGGTGATTCAGGCCGTTCGAATGAAAACCCATCTGGGTGATAACCTGCTTGAATTTGTTGAAAAAGGCAATCTTGTCCTGGGAATCTGTAACGGATTTCAGACCCTTGTCAATTTAGGCTTATTACCCGGTTTTAGCGACGACTACCAACAGCGTTCCGTGGCGTTGACGTTTAATGACTGCGGAAATTTTAGAGATGAATGGATATCCCTTAAAGTGAATCCCTCTTCCCCTTGTGCGTTTACCCGGGGTATGAATCGGTTGGAGTTGCCCATCCGACACGGTGAGGGAAAGTTTTTTTCCGATAAAGATACGATTCAGCGTCTTATGGGGGGAAATCAGGTGGTCGTTCAGTACACCCGGCCGGATGGCAGCCCGGCAAACGGAAAATTTCCCTTTAACCCCAATGGCTCGGTTTTTGACGTCGCCGGTATCTGCGACCCTAGCGGGAGAGTTTTTGGATTGATGCCTCACCCCGAAGGCTACAACCATTTTACCAACCACCCGAACTGGACCCGCCTGAAAGAACGGCTCAAACGTGAGGGCCGCCGCATCGGCACCGGACCCACCCCCGGCATTCTATTATTTAAAAATGCGGTTGAGTTTATCGAAAACCGTTCATGACGGCCAGTTAAACAATTCTTACCCCATTCTGTTTTCCACCTTTTTAAGTGTCCCCTTCAGATCCAACCTTATGAACAAGCCATGCGTGCGCATTCCCCGTAGTTTGTTGCGAGAGGTTTCAATAGCCAATTAAATAGTAGTAAAATAGCCAAAATCTACCTATAATGATAATAATAATAATCATTATAAGGGATTAAAATCATATTTTTTAACTTTTCCCTTGATATTTTCTCCACATCATTATATGAGTGCCTTCGCATAGATAAATATAACGGATGATGTAAAGTAAAATATACCGATAAACACCGGATTGGAGAGCAGGGGACATATGGTAAAAATGGTTAATTGTCAATTGCCAATGAATAATTGTTAATTTAACGGACATAGAAAGTACATATTTTCAATGAGTTGCAGGATTTCTGAGACGTTAGATGACCTCCAATTACCAGTTGGCAATTAATAATTAGCAATTGGCAATTAGCAATTATAATTAGAAATTAGAAATGGAGCAGGGGACATATGGTAAAAATGGTTAATTGTCAATTGCCAATGAATAATTGTTAATTTAA
>JAUXEW010000073.1 GCA_030620375.1 Desulfobacteraceae bacterium
AGACCGTGTCTTTTTTCCTTTGGGAATGTTGCGGTTATGTTATATATCTCCAATTGAGCTGGTGTGACCCCAGAGGGCACAAGGGGTCAAGGATTCAAGGGTTCGAGTGACACGAAGTGCGGTTTTTCAAGCCGTCAGGCGCAACCATCAGTGCTCAATGCTAAAGAATTACAAAGATTTGAAAGTCTGGCAAAAGTCATATGAACTCTGTTTAGAGATATATAGAATAACAGCAACATTCCCAAAGGAAGAAAGATACGGTCTAACTTCACAGATAAGAGGATCTGTTGTGTCTATTCCTTCTAATATAGCAGGAAGCGAAAAAATGTTAAAGGCGCTGATAAAGTCTTTAGAAAACAAACCCTTGAATCCTTGACCCCTTGAATCCTTGACCCCTGGAATCCTTGGACCCTCTTCTCCAACTAATTTGGAGAAGAACCCGAAATAAAAAGGGTTGACATCCGATAAAAAATAAATAATTTTAGCGCGATGGATCTGGAAATTGTAAAAAAGGTCGGTACAACCGCCGCACGCAGGGGCGCCGAAATCACCCACTCACTGGTAGGCAAAATCACCAAAATCAAAAAAAAAGGTGCCATTGACCTATTGACGGAAGCCGACACCGGTTCTGAAAGCATTATTATTAAAACGATTCGAGAAAATTTTCCGGACCATTCCATTCTGGCTGAAGAAAGTGGTGAAATTAAACAGAATCCCGAATATGAATGGATCATTGATCCGTTAGATGGGACCACAAATTTTGCACATGGATTGAATCATTATGCCATTTCCATTGCATTTGCCATAAATAAAAAAATTGTCGTTGGAATCGTTTTTAACCCGGAGGCCGATGAGTTATTTACTGCAACTGCCGGAAAAGGAGCGACCTTAAATGGCCACCCCATAAAGGTCTCAGCTGTTGAATCAATTTCAGAGAGCTTGCTTGTCACCGGTTTCCCTTATAATTTTAAGGATATCTTAGCAACGGTATTAACCCGTTTTTCCAATTGTCTGCAAGCCGCCCAGGGAATTCGAAGATTCGGTTCTGCTGCCCTTGATTTATGTTATGTTGCCTGCGGCAGGTTTGAAGGGTTTTGGGAGCAGAATCTCCAACCGTGGGACACGGCAGCCGGCCATCTGATTGCCAAGGAAGCGGGTGCTGTTATTACGGATTTTTCAAACCAGCCTTTCGCTATAGAAAAGAAAGAGATTTTAGCCACCAACGATAAAATTCATCACCAGATGCTATCATTACTAAAGGTTTAGGATACTATATGAAAAAAGAGTTCAAGAAGAAAATCTCTTTTAACGATCATTTAGGATGTTATGGAAACTTCAGTTTGTCGGACCCGATCTGTAAAAAATACTGTGCATTAAACTTGCGCTGTGCCATTAAAGCCAACCAGAAAGAACGGATGGAAATTTTAGAAGATTTAGTGTCACCGGATGTTTTATTTATGAAAATTCATTAATCCGTTAACCAATTTTACCGACTCCGGAGATATCAGGATCCCTGATTTTTTTTTAAAAAAAGCAGGCTATCTTTCTGTTTCGGTTCAAGAAAAAATTTTACCTGGATTCAATACCCCCTTTGGATCAAAAATGGCTTTAATCTCCTTCATCAAATTTAATTCAACCGAACCGATTTCTTTGCCGACATAAGGTGCCTTCGTCATGCCGACACCATGTTCCCCTGAAATTGTTCCCCCCAGGGCAAGGGTATAATCAAACAACTCCTCAATGGTTTCGTTGGCATTTTTCAATGCTGCTTCATCTTGCTTATTCAGCATAATGTTAACGTGAATATTGCCGTCACCTGCGTGTCCATAGCTGGCAATGTTCAACCCGGACTTATCTTTTAAGATTTTTATTTTTTTTACCATATCCGGTATTTTACTCCTGGGGACAACAATGTCCTCATTAATTTTATGCGGACCGAGTTGAAACAGGGCGGGGTTAATTGATTTTCTGGCCATCCAAAGTAGTGAGACCGCTTCCGGTGTTTCCGCTGATTCGACTTTTGTAGCCCCTTGTTGGATACAGAGGGACTTTAACCGATCCATCGCAACATTCACCTCATCCACCCTTCCATCGACTTCGAGCAGTAAAAGCGCACCGGCATTTACCGGCAAGCCCGCCTTCAGATAGTTTTCAACGCACTGTATGGATGCCTGATCCATATACTCCACAGTCCTGGGGACTATACCGCTTTTAATAATTTCCGAAACTGTTACAGCTGCCGTTTCCATTTCATCAAACACGGCTATCATGGTTCCAACCGTCTCCGGAAGGGGTAGTAGTCGGAGGTTCATTCGCGTAATAATACCGAGCGTCCCTTCGGATCCAATCATAAGGCGGGTTAAATCATAACCCACAACACCTTTAACGGTTTGAACTCCGGTATGAATTATTTCACCCGTAGGAATAACCGCTTCAAGCCCCAACACATAATCACGGGTTACACCATATTTTACAGCCCTTGGGCCGCCGGCACATTCCGCCAGATTTCCCCCCAAAGTAGAAAATCCGGAACTGGCCGGATCAGGCGGATAAAACAGCCCTTCCTTTTCAACCGCCGCATGAAAGTTCCCGGTAACGACTCCGGCTTCAACGTAAGCGACTAAATTGTCTTTATCGATTTTGATAATTCTGGTGAACCGAGACATGACGAGAATTAAACCGCCATTAATAGCAATAGACCCTCCGGTCAAGCCGGAGCCCGCCCCGCGCGGAATAACAAAAAACCCCTCATCTCCCGCAAGCTGCAATATAGCTGAAACTTCTTCGACGTTTTTGGGGAATATAACGGCATCAGGCAAGTGCGAAAGTGCTGTAGCGTCATAGGCATAGCACACTAAATCTTCTTTATCCCGGCTACAGTTAGGCTTTCCGACAATATTTCGGAGCTTTTTAAAAGCTGATTTGGATAAGGGCATCATCTAATTTTACCATACTATTCCCCGAATATTTTCAAGTCATCTCAAAAATACATCTAACGTCCAATTACTGCGTTTCGGGCCTCCTAAGAATGATAACAAAATGAAACGTGATGCAGAAGGTGGACTTTTTACGAAGACATCAGTATTAAAGCTTACCGGATTCCAACTTATCACATAAAAACCGGACCTGACTTTTCAAATCACTTTTTTTCCTGATTGCACATTCCACACTATTTATGGCATAAAGGGCGGTGGCATGATATCGGTTAAAACTTCTTCCTATCGACTGTAGGGGGGAGTCCGTATATTTTCTTGCCAGATATATCGCAATCTGCCGGGGGCGGCAAAAGCATTGTTTTCGGGAACGGGATATGATGTCCTTTGTGGATATGCTGTAATGTTTGCAAACCAGTTTTTTTATCGTATCGATGGTAATGTTCTTTCGTATCCGGGCAATATTTTTAACTATACTTTCGGCAAGTTTAAGATCAATAGGAGTGCCTAATAAGGATGATTTGGTTGTAACACCGATAAGCCCGCTCTCAAGTTGTCTTACATCCTCAGTTAGTTCGGCGGCTAAATATTCGGTTACTTCCCCCGGAATATGATAACCATTCGCCTGGGCTTTCTTTTGAAGAATTCTGACCCGTGTCCTGTAATGTGGTGGTTCGATGTTTGTAATTATACCACTTGAAAAATGAGACCTTAGCTTATCATCAAGTTTAGGTATTTCTGCGGGAGCATAGCAGCTTGAAAAAATCACTTTCTTGTCTTTGGAAAACAGAAAGTCCAAGGTTAACGAAAGTTCAACCTGTGTACGTTCCTTGCCACTTAAATATTGAATATCTTCGAGAAGTAATATATCACATTTATCTCGATATTTTTTTTTAAACTCACCAATGGTGTTGTTCTTAAAAGCTTGAACCATTTCATTCATAAACTCTTCTGCCGTAATATAATATACATGTTCTTCTGGAAATTCGGACAAGATATAGTGCCCTATGGCCTGTGAAAGATGGCTTTTCCCCATCCCGGTCTTTGATAAGAGCAGGAGGGAGTGTTTGTACGATACTTTTTTGGATGCCAGTGAAAGGGCGGCGGAATAGGCAAAATCATTATTGCTTCCCACCACAAACTGATCAAACGTAAAGTCTCTTTTTAGCTGACGACCGAAATATTTCTGAACCGTTATATTTGGAAGTGGGAGTTGATGTATAGTCTGTGAATTTTGATTTGGAGCAGGCTTTCTGTTACACACTTCAAACAAAACCTTACACGGGTTTCCTGAAGTCCGTTTCAATTCCGACTCGATTATATCCCCATACTGATCTGTCACCCGCTTTTTGTAAAACACATTCGGACAGGAAAGTACCACGTGGTTTTCCTTGGACTTTGAAAATTGAATGGGTTCAATCCACATCCGATAGCTATGGGCCGGAATACGTTGCTTAAGCGTTTCTTTAACGGTATTCCAAACAGCTTTCATTACATAAAAATCCTTACCGGCTTTAAAATAACAATTATGACAAGCAGCTTTAGTAGAACAGCATCGAAAATTAATGAAAAATAACGTATGGAAGGTTTATTCCAGATTATTTGAAAAGCAATTAAAAAGATAGATGCTTTTTTATGGGATCGAACACCAAAAGTCAAACCGAATAAAAACGATTTTAACTTCATTTACAGAGAAGTTATTAACAATCTTTATCTATTTGTTTTTATTAAAATATATTTACTTTAAATAACCAACCACTTTAAATAATTCGATTTTCTTAATTTCCTTTTTTTTATAAAAAATTTAAGCAGATCCGGCATTCTTATCAAAACATCAACATTATTGTAATCTTCGAAAATCTAGCGAATTCTTTTATTTGCTCTTCTTTTTATTTTTTTTATAAAAATTTTCTTTTTAATGAATCTCCCCCCGCTGCAAACAGCGGGGTATTAAAAAAGCAATTATAAGCTCCACAGCAAGATATTGATGCAAAACCGTTTATATCAAAACGGTTACATTATGGTTTGGTTATAGGCCGTTTTAAATGCGCCATCAGTTTGTCCAGGTTTTTTCTTTAAAAATATGATCCATGTACCGCCCTTAAAGGATTTACTTTGATTTTAGAGTGAAAAACTTGAGTAAATTTATTTGAAAAATAGGATATCAACTTGTATAATCAAAAATTCCCAAAGGAAGAAAGATACGGTCTAACTTCACGCCCTGGAATCCTTGACCCCTTGAACCCTTGGACCCTCTTCTCCAACTAAATTGGAGAAGAACCAAGAATTGCAGATCGATCATGCTTATTAATTTTTCGGTCCGGATACTAGGATTATCAGGATTTCCGAAAAATGTTGAACTGAGAATCTTCATGTCATTAAAAGCCGATAATATTATAATAAGGGGCGCCAGACAACATAACCTAAAGAATATTAACGTGGAACTCCCCCGAAACAAGCTTGTCGTCATTACCGGTATATCCGGATCAGGAAAATCGACACTGGCCTTTGATACCCTTTATGCTGAAGGACAGCGCAGATATGTCGAATCTCTTTCGACCTATGCACGCCAATTTTTAGAACGCCTGGAAAAGCCGGATGTGGATATGATCGAAGGGCTTTCTCCCGCCATTGCCATCGAACAGAAAGCAGCCAGCCATAATCCACGATCAACTGTTGGGACGGTAACGGAAATATACGACTACCTTCGATTGCTATACGCCAGAATCGGGGTGCCCTACTGTTATAACTGTGGACGCCCCATCACGACACAGGCACTCGACCAGATTATAGATAATGTCTTATCCCTTCCTGAAGGAACTCGAATCTTCATCTTATCGCCTTTGGTTTCCGGCCAAAAAGGGAGTCACGGCACCTTGTTTAAACGATTAATAAAAGAGGGATTTGCTCGTGTTAGAATTGATGGGAACACGATAGACATTGATCAAGCGGCTAAACTTGATAAAAACACAAAACATGATATTGACGTTGTAATTGACCGTCTAGTCGTTAAACAAACTATTAAAAATCGACTGGCTGATTCCTTAGAGCTGGCCATGTCTCAATCAGGCGGCATTGTCATTGTTGATGTTCTTCAAAAAGAAACCTTTAAGACACAAGAATCCATTTTATTCTCCGAAAAGGCCGCCTGTGTCTTTTGCCAAATCAGCTATCCTGAATTTACGCCGGCAAGTTTCTCATTTAATTCTCCTCAGGGGGCATGCCCCAAATGCAATGGTTTGGGATCTACCACCGAATTTGACCCCAACCTGATTGTTCCGAATCCGCATCTTTCCTTAAGAGAGGGGGCTGTTGCACTTTGGGCAAACCGAAATACCGTTCATTTCTATGAATTCTTGGAAGCATTGACAAACCATTACGGCACTGACCCTCATACACCATACAAAAACCTTACGGATCGCTTTAAAAATGTTCTGCTTTTCGGATCCGGAGATGAAAAAATTACATTCTACTTTGAAAGAAATAATCGTCGCTTTACTTATCAAAGAACCTTCGAAGGAATTATACCCAAATTAAAAAGACAATATATCGAAACTGATTCAAATCAGGCCAGGGAAGAAATTAGGCGATTTATGAATTTTCGTCAATGCCCGGAATGCGAGAGCGAGAGATTGAACCGAGCAAGCAGATCTGTTCGAATCGGCGAAAAATCCATCTCAAAACTAACGGCGCTGACAATAGAAAACGCGTTTGATTTTCTAAACAAACTCCATTTAGAAGGTAAACAAAAAACCATCGCCGGACGAATTTTAAAAGAGATTTCGGAAAGACTGGGATTTCTTAAAAACGTGGGGCTTTCTTATCTAACCCTTGACAGATCTGCTTATACGTTATCCGGAGGCGAAAGCCAGCGAATTCGACTTGCGACTCAAATCGGATCAAAACTAACCGGCGTCCTTTATGTTTTGGATGAGCCGAGTATCGGGCTTCACCAAAAAGATAATCAAAGGCTCCTCTCAGCGCTCAAAAAAATGCGTGACCTGAATAATACGGTCTTGGTGGTGGAACATGACGAGGAAACCATACGGGCCGCGGATTATGTAATCGACATGGGACCTGGTGCCGGGGTCCACGGAGGAGAGGTCGTCTTTGCAGGGAACCCTGAGGCGCTTGAAAAAAGTAAAAAGTCTTTGACCGGTCAATATCTCTCCGGTCGAAAGCGAATCGAAATACCGAAAAGACGTCGCCCTATTTCGCATAAGAAACTGGTGGTCAATTCCGCATCAGAAAACAACCTTAAAGAGATAGACGTTGAATTCCCGACGGAGTGTTTTATTTGTGTCACCGGCGTATCCGGCTCCGGAAAATCGACGCTTGTAATTGAAACCTTATATCACGCGCTGTATCAGAAATTCCACAATCCCAGGATACGGACGGGCAAGCATAAGGAGCTGCTCGGTTATGAACATGTGGATAAGGTCGTAAATATCGATCAGTCTCCGATTGGAAGGACACCCCGTTCAAATCCCGGCACCTATACGGGTGTATTCACCTACATCCGGGAACTTTTTTCCAGAACTCCGGAAGCAAGAGTACGGGGGTATAAGCCGGGCCGGTTCAGCTTTAATGTAAAGGGGGGAAGATGCGAGGCCTGCTATGGAGATGGAATTATCAAGATTGAGATGCATTTTCTGCCGGACGTTTACGTTACATGTGATATTTGCCGAGGCAAACGATACAATCGGGAGACCCTTGAAATCCGTTACAAAGGGAAAAATATTGCCGACGTTCTCGATATGACCGTGAATCAAACATTTAAATTTTTTGAAAATTTAGAAAAAATCAGGACCAAGCTCAAAACATTAATTGATGTGGGGCTCGGATATATCCACATCGGTCAACCGGCAACCACCCTGTCCGGTGGTGAAGCCCAACGGGTAAAACTATCAAGAGAGCTTAGCAAGAGAGGAACCGGCAAAACGGTTTATATTTTAGATGAGCCGACAACCGGTCTTCATGTTGATGATATCAAAAAACTGCTCGATGTCCTGAGTAGGCTTGTGGATGCGGGGAATACCGTTATTGTGATTGAACACAACATGGACGTCATAAAAACCGCAGACCATGTTATTGATCTGGGTCCCGAAGGAGGCGATAACGGAGGATATATTATCGGCAGCGGGACACCCGAAGAGATCTCAGATCACAAAACATCCTACACGGGACAATTCTTGAAAAAAGTATTAAAAAGTCATTCGCCGGGGGATTTCCGGCTTTTAACTGATGAAAGTTTTATGGGACACGACACTAGGTTCAAAAAGAAAAACAGGGCCAAACCGTTTTAAACGGTAAAGCCCTGTTTAACTGACTGATAAATCGCCCTGTTCTTAGTGAGCAAACAGCGCTGCAATAGCGGCTGCCTGAGGGTGCGCATAAATAAGGATTAACGATACTACCAATGCATAAATACACAATGATTCGATCATAGCAAGACCGATCAGCATGGTAACCGTTACCTTACCTGAAGATTCAGGGTTTCTGGCGATACCTTCAACAGCGGCCTTTAAGCCCATACCCTGTCCGATACCGCAACCAAAAGCCGCGATGGCAATCCCGAAACCTGCAGCGGTGACACTGGCGATGAAAAATTGTAATGCTTCCATGCTTTAGACTCCCTCCTTTTAAAAATGATTAATTCCCGGCTTCTTCCATTCCCAATAAAATAGAACTTTCTCAGTATAAATTTCAAAACTCCGTCATTTAATTTAATGCGCATGCTCCATAGCAGCGGAAAAATACATAATCGAAAGTAAAAAAAAGACAAACGCCTGGACCAGTGCGATAAAAATACCCAGCGCCATAATCGGCAATGGTGCTAAAAATAAACCGGCCAGGGCGAAAAGAATCCCTAATACCAGTTCATGTCCCATCATATTACCGAAGAGCCGGAAAGTCAGTGAGAGTACCCGTGCGAAATGTCCGATAAGCTCAATGGGAAAAATAATGGGGATCATCCACCATACCGGCCCTAAAAAATGTTTAATATATTTGACCCCATGGTACTTAAACCCGATACAGTGGGTCACCACAAAAACCACCAGTGCACACGACAGCGTCGTGTTAATACTGGCGGTTGGCGGAAAAAAACCGGGAACCAGCCCGATAAAATTGCTGACAAAAATATAGATAAATATGGTGGCGGCTAAGGGGAAGAACCACCGCCCCTCTTCTCCGACAACATCAACCATAAACTCCTCAATGCCCGAAATGATGATTTCAAAAATATTTTGAGTTTTTCCGGGTATCATGCTGACGCCTTTGGCCGCAACGACCCCCAGGACAATCAATATGGACATAACGACCCATGAATAAATTACATGCGGATATGCATGGGCAAAATGTCCCAGACCGATCAACTCGAACAACTTAACAAAAAAGAGATAGGGATGCTCCATCCTTACACTGCCTCCTTGAGAATTAATTTTGTAAGTGAAAAAGCTGCCGCAAGAAACATGCTTACGACCACAACGGAAAGCCCGACAAATAGCCCTAACGGGTTAACCACATGTTGTGAAACAAGGAAAAACAAGATAATCCCGCTACAAACAAACCTTATATAATATTTAGCCAGCACCACATTATGAGATGTAATGTTAGGCGGCGTAAATGCCTTTCTTAACGTCCGGTGGAGTAAGTGAAAATTTACGGTTACAATTAAACCACCGAAGATGATTCCCCTTGCAAAATCAGGCGGCGCAATCATTCCACCGATCAGGCTTGCAACTACAAAGAGCAACCAATTGGTACGGGTTATGAATTTAAGCAATCGCTGTTGAATTTCCATTATATTATTGAATGTTTATAAAGCTAAAATTTTCTGATTTTTTTAATCGCAAGCGCGATATTTCTAAACCCCGCAATAATTCCAATTACTAAAAACCCCAGGGTCAGCCACGGTGTTGTACCAAACACATGTCTGTCTAAATATATTCCCACTCCAAGGCCGATAAAAATAGACAGCGCCAGGGACAGTCCGATGCTGCTGTAATATGCCAACTCCCTGACCCATCGCCGGTTTTCTCTCTTCATGAAAAAGAACACCTTAAGGTTCACAAGATCTACAGGCATAAATAAAAAAATATTTTTAACACAGGATTTCGGATGAGTCAATCTGAAATTATAATATTTTACGTGATTAAACCCGGGCATGACTTACAATCGAAACCTGTCTAAATCAAAAACCGGCCCATCCACGCAGGCATGAGCGTATTTCTCTTTACCATTACCGATTTTAACCGCACACCCCAGGCATGCTCCCATCCCGCAGGCCATCGTTGTTTCCAATGAAATTTGACATCGGGTGTTATATTTTTCCGAAAGCACAGCAACCTTTTTCAACATGGCCGAGGGACCACAGGCACAAATCATATCCGGGAGTTGTTTTTCAAGTCTCTTTTCCAGAAGATCCGTTACCAGGCCCATTTTCCCATAAGTCCCATCATCCGTGGTAACATGGATGTTAAGCCCTTTTTTTGACAGTTCTTCTAAACATAATATATCTCGCTTGGATCTACCACCTAAAAAAACAACCGGCCGGTGCATATCATGCCTTGTTTTCTCCAAATTTGAGATCAGATAAAACAATGGCGCAATGCCTATCCCGCCGGCAACGACAAATACCATCCTTGCGCTCCGGGGTATCATAAACCCTTTTCCGAGAGGGCCTAAAATATCCACTAAATCGTTTCTCTTAACCTTTGACAGCCTTGCCGTGCCCTTCCCCACTACCTGGTAAAGTACCTCGAGTCCTTTTACCACGCCATTGTCAATCAGCGTTTGGTGAATGGAAAACGGTCTTCTTAACAGCGGATCCATCTGACCCGGGATACGGATCATTACAAACTGGCCGGGTACCACATCCAAGTGGCTATTCCAACACTGTAAACCAACTTTATAATACGACGGTCCCAGTTTCTTGTTCCAGAGAACCTTAGCATTTTCTAAAATCATATTTTACCTCTTATAAACCACCTCCCGCATAGCGGGTGGCTTTATTTTCCCCGTGAAGCGGGAAAATAAATTGTCACACCAGTGCCTCAACGTTTTATTTTTCTCCCGGTGCAAAAAGCACCGGGTTTTTTAAAACACTAATCTTGATGGTCTCCCAAAAAGTCGTCGCCCCGGCGAAAGCCGGG
>JAUXEW010000313.1 GCA_030620375.1 Desulfobacteraceae bacterium
GAATGTACCCACCCGCTTTTGACCTTTTTCTGTGACGCATCAGGATTTTTATAATACTCGACCACACTTTGTTTAGGCGCTTTTTCCATAGCAGGATTCCGGGTGATCAATTCACCGATCTCTCCGTTGGGAACTTCATTTCCCCCGTCATCCACGAGTTTCCATTCCATGGTCGGGGGGACCTTGCCCACGGATCCCACGGGTGCATCTCCGAAATTAAAAATCAGCACCCCACCACCGTCAACCGCCCCGTAAGCCTCCCAAATCGTTAAACCGAATCTTTTCTCAAAGGCTTCCCAGAGATTGGCCGGGCATGCGGCGGAGATGACTTTTCGAACCGGGTTGTCTGCATCATCCGGCTTTTCCGGCTGTTTCATCAGAATGGGAATCATGGCTCCCAGTCCGTTAAACTGGGTGGCGCCGTAAAACCGGATACGGTCCCAGAAACGGGACGCGGAAAATTTCTTGTCCAAACCAAAGGGGATGCCGGATGCCAGGGCAAACGTCGATGTCAACACCAAGGCATTGGCATGGAAAAGAGGAAGCGCCGTATAGAGGATATCATCCGGTTTGGTCAAAATCTGGCTCAACATGACCATGCCGTCCGGAGCCCCGATTCCGTTCCTGTTGACAACACCTTTTGGAAAACCGGTGGTTCCGGATGTATACATCAGATAGGCAATGGCGTCCGGATCCATTTCATGGTCGGGCGCTTCATCAGAGGCATCAAATATTTCATCCAAATCAATGGTTCCCTCCGGCAGGGGTTGATCTGTTGTCCGTCGAACAAATATTTTCTGAACCGCTTCAACCGGAGTATCAAATTCCAGAATCTTGGGATAGAGGACATCGTCCACCACAAGGAATTTTACATCCGAGTTTTCAATGATATAGCGAAGCCCGTCCTTTTTTAAAGATACGTTGGTGGGGACGGAGTAAAGCCCGGCCCTGGGGAGTCCGTAGAAAAGAAAGAGATATTCCAGACAATTGTTCATCAGAATCGCCACACCGTCTCCGGGCATGGCCCCCTGGCCAACCATCCCGTTGGCAGCGCGCCGGGTGGCGCGGTTATACTCAGAAAATGTGACCACTTCGTCTTCATGAAGGATATACGGTTTATCTTTTCGTGTCTCGGCCTGGTATTCAATAAGATCTCTTAAAAACTTGAACCGGGGAACTTCTGTCATCTGAGGACCTCCTTTACAACGTTAAAGGAATTGAACGGATATTGGATTTCAGGGGTTAAAATGATTGAAAAAACGATAGAATAATAATATATTTCTTTGTGTGCATTATGCCGTAACCGTATCGGTGTGTCAACTTAAGAATCAATACCGGTTTTTTAAGAGTAGGCCATTTCACACATAGCCATGCCGGGTAGCGTCGCGGGAGGATTTGATTTGTTGCAATGACCTGTCTGCGTGCAACGCACCGGCAGAGCAAAGGATGAAGTGCAACGAGAAAAGTGGAATTTTTATGGTGTCATCAGTTTTTATTGTAAATAATACTTTATGTGGGTATATATTAAACACCTTATAAATTGATGCTCCTTGCGGAAAACAGCAAGGAATCTTCTTCCGTAAGGATGATAACCTAACAGAATAAGTAGGGGTGATTTTGTGAATGATAAATTTCAGGAAAGAAGAAATGAAATGAAAAGAAGATCCGATAAGGATCAAAGAAAGTCTGAGTCGCCTCCAAAAGGCGCAGACACAGAAAGGCGAAATAATTCTGACCGCAGATCTAACAAGGATCGAAGAAAATAAAAATAAAGCCATATTCGCTTAAAGGGGAACAGGATGGATTATCGGCTGATGTCGGCACCATGTGGATTGGATTGTTTTAATTGTCCCATGTATTTGGCAAATGAGGATAAAAAATTAAGAAGCGTTATCTCTGAAAGACTGGGGATTCCTTATGAGAAAGCAACCTGTAAGGGGTGCCGGAACGAAGACGGGCAGATTGAATTTTTAGGAATGACGCAACCCTGCAATGTGTATAAATGCATAATAAAGAAGGATATTCAGTTTTGTTGTGATTGTGAGCAATTTCCCTGCGATCATCTTCATCCATATGCTGACCGGGCAAGGGAGGTCCCTCACAATACTAAAGTTTTTAACCTTTGTTTAATCAAGAAGCTGGGGCTCGAAAACTGGGCAAAAGAAAAGGCGAAAAGGGTAAAAGAGACCTATTTTAACGGAGATTTTAAATTATAGTCAAAACAACAAGGATGTGTGTCAAGGCGAAATTTTTTACATCTCGGTTTATGGTTGTAAAACCCGGTGCTTTACACCGGACAAAGGAGGAAAGATGGCCATGTTTAATAAAATACTGTTCCCCGTAGACTTGTCCGAATCTTCATCAAAAGTCTGCCCTTATGTTAAGGAAATCGCTGACAAGTTTAGCTCCGAGATTCATATTATTTATGTCGTCCATGTTGCCCATTACTATTCCAATCTTGATATTTCGGCGGCGTATATCGGCAATTTTGAAACCGAAATTCAAAAAGGCGCCGAAATAAAGTTTCAAGAGTTTCTGTCCACATTTTTTAAGGATCGCCCCGTTGTGACAAAAATCATTGTCGGGCGCCCCGGTGGTGAGATCATCAACTATACAAAATCAGAAGGAATTGATTTGGTTATCATGGGGCACAGCAGTACAGGGATTGAGCGAGCCATTTTTGGAAGCGTAGCCGGTCATATGGTGAAGTATTCACCGGTTCCGGTAATGGTCATTAGTCCCAACCTGATCAAATCCGGATAGACAAGTTCAGATTGCTAAAAAGCAATTTTTCTC